>NZ_JBFPJI010000133.1:0-9159 GCF_040838205.1 Bacillus sp. S4 | reverse complement strand
TCTTAATATAATTCGACATTTACCTTATTATCCCTTTTATGTATTTTATAGAGAAAGGTCGTGTTTTATGATTTCGAAACTCACATTTGGTTCTAAAAAACCTACTGTTCAGTATGTATTACGGCCGAGCTGTTATGCGGTTATTTTTGATCCAACTACTTCAAACATAGCTATCATTCAAAATGGAGAACGTTACTTTTTACCAGGTGGCGGTATGGAAGGTAATGAAACAAAAGAAGGATGTTTGCATCGTGAATTACTCGAGGAATTAGGATGGACAATTGAAATTGAACAGTATATCGGTAATGCAGCGCGATATTTTTATGCGGAAAAAGAAGATACATATTATTTAAATGATGGGTTCTTTTACATCGCGAAAATGATAAAGAAACAAACCGAAAACTGTGAAGAAGGTCATTTTTTACAGTGGATGCCTCCATTACTGGCTATGGAGCATTTACTTCACGATCATCAAAAATGGGCTGTTGAACAAGCGCTTTTATCGCATAAACAAAAAGGATCTCCTTCTACTTGAAAGAGATCCTTCTCACTATTAACTTGCTTTTTTTAAATTGAAAGCTGGCTTCTTCACTCCGCCTTTTTTTACAACATATAATCCGATGAAGATAATAAACCCGCCAACTAATTGCATCATGTTGATTTGCTCTCCAATTGTTACAGCCGCAAAAATAACTGCGAAAAGTGGAACAAGATACATGTATACCATTACTTTCGTTGAGCCAATTTTGCTAATACCGACATACCACATCGCAAGTCCGAAGATTGTCGCAAAGACGATCGAATATGCTAGTGATCCCCAGCTTGGCATATCTACTGGCCATGTTAACGTATTTACATTGAATAAACAATATATAACGAGTGGTACAATTCCAATTAAAGTAGACCATGATGTGACTCTCATTGCGGAGTATTTTGTAATAAGAGGTTGCGCTAAAATTGGATACCATCCCCACGCAATTGCTGCGACTAATCCAATTAAATTTCCGAGCCACGCATACTCATAAGTTGCTCCTCCTGAATGCCCTGTTAATAAAACGAATGCTGCACCAACAAAGGCTACTATTGAACCAATTTGTACTTTCATCGAAAAACGTTCTTGTTTGTGCAATACTGCTAATATCCCTGTAAATATAGGTGACATCGCAATTAATAATGAGGCGTTCGTTGCTGAAGTATATTTCACAGATAGCATAAACATCGTTTGGTACATTGTCGTTCCAACGATACCGACTGCTAATAATCGTAACCAATCTTTTCTTTCAATACGTAATGAGCGTTCCATAATAAATGTAATAAGTAATAATACCGGTGATGCTACTAAAAAACGTAAACTATTAAATTGAATGGATGACATAAATGCCACGCCATACTTTCCAATTGTATAATTTGCTCCCCATACTAATGCAACTGATACTAGGAGCCACTCCATTTGCCATCGTTTCATCCGAATCTCCCCTTCCCTATTTAGCATAGTAAAATTGGCTGGATATAACACCGTCCAATTGGCTGTTTTTTTACCCAGCCAATTTGTTATACTTGATGTAGTTAAGAGATACGGAGGCGTTTTTATGGAATGGAAGCTAGATAACGACAGCAAAATCCCAATTTATCAGCAAGTTGTTGACTTTATTGAAAGACGCATTACATATGGAGAGCTTCCCCCAGGTAGCTTCCTCCCTTCAGAACGGAAATTAGCTACGCAGTTAAATGTAAACCGAAGTACGGTAACGACTGCTTATAATGAACTTCGCGCAATGGGAATTGTAGAAAGCACGACCGGTAAAGGTACACGTGTGAGCACACATATGTGGGGCGTTTCTCCAACATTAACGCCGAACTGGAGAGGTTTCGTAGAAGGCGGGACTTTTTTACCAAATTTACCGTTACTTCGCCATATTCGGGCGCAAGTACAGCAAAATGAAAACATGATTGATTTCGCAAACGGAGAGCTCGGTTGTAACCTTTATCCTCACGATCAACTACAAATGATTTTACGAGAACAACCGTTAACACAGTCATTAAGTTACGATCATCCGCAGGGCTATCTCCCGCTAAGACAAGCGGTAGTAAAATATATGAAGGATTATTTAAAAATTGAAGCGACCGAACAGTCGATTATGATTACATCCGGCGCCCAGCAAGCACTTCACCTTATCGTACAATGTTTATTAAATCCAGGTGATGCAGTCGCTTTCGAAAGTCCATCACACTGCTATTCATTACCGTTATTCCAATCAGCAGGTATTCGTATTTTCCCATTACCTGTCGATGAGCATGGTATTAATCCGGATGATGTGCAAGAGTTATATAGAAAGCATCGTATTAAAATGATCTTTTTAAATCCAAATTTCCAAAACCCTACGGGAACGATGCTGCATCCAAACCGTAGAAAAAAACTGTTATCACTTTGTGCAGACTTACGAATTGCGATTGTTGAAGATGATCCGTCTAGTTTACTTACGTTAGAAAATAAACAACCTTGCCCTACTTTAAAATCGATTGATGAAAACGGAACTGTCATTTATGTACATTCCTTATCAAAAATGATTGCGCCAGGGTTACGAGTTGGCTGGCTTGTCGCCCCGCAGTCTGTAGTCGAACGATTATCAGATGCGCGTCACCAAATGGAATTAGGAATGAGTATATTCCCGCAATGGCTTATGCAGCAATTTTTCGAAACCGTACCATTTCAGTCGCATATAGTTCCTTTACGAAAACAACTAGCAGAAAAAAGAGACATTATCGTCCGTGCCCTAAACGAAAAACTTCACGATAAAATCTCTTTCTCAAACCCGACCGGCGGTATATACATATGGGGGAAATTAAACGAACCGATAAACGAAAAACAGCTCATTATGCAGAGCTTAAAACAAGAAATCGCCTTTATGCCAGGTAGTATTTTCGGCGCGAAAGATGGTTATATTCGTTTATCTTACGGGAAAGTGAATATTGATCAAATTGAGGAAGGTATTTCTCGTTTGCGTGAGGCAATTTTGATTTGTGAAAAATAACTTTAATCAGCGGGGGTTCTGTCCATCCCCACTGATTATTAGCCTTCACCAATCGGACTTTTATGGAGAGTTGATCCACCACCTAACTTCCTCGTAATCACTTATTTTTGAGGTTGGAATCATACTGCCCGTTAATGCAGGATAGAGCATTCTCGTTTGACAAAACCTAAATCTACCATTATTATCAACTCGAACCTATTTATAGGAGTGATAAATATGAAAATTTATGTTGATGCAGATGCTTGTCCTGTAAAAGATGTGATTATTTTTGAAGCTACGAATGCAGAAATTCCTGTTACTCTCGTTACTAGCTTTTCTCATTATTCTAATGCTAAGCAGCCAGCAGGTGTGGAAACAATTTATGTTGATTCCGGAGCAGATGCTGCGGATTACCGAATTATGCAGTTAGCAAAAAAAGAAGATTTAATCGTAACGCAAGATTACGGTCTTGCTTCGCTCGCTTTAGCAAAAGGCTGTATCGTTCTACACCATAAAGGCTATAAGTATACGAATGAAAACATTGACCAACTATTACAAACACGTTATTTAAGTGCAATGGTTCGAAAAAGCGGCAAGCGTACAAAGGGTCCCAAACCATTTACAGCAGAAGATAGAGAGAACTTTAGAGAGCTTTTTAAAAAAGAGATTTCACTCTAGAAATGAACCTTCTATTTGTAGGGAAAACTTAGCAAAGAAAAGAAGAGAATATCCAAATGAACATTCTCTTCTTGAGGTTTACCCGTTTAAAAAGACGGTAAATTATCTAAGTTATTTTCCTTTATACCATCCGGTTCACTACGTATAATATCCCTACCATACTTATGAAATACGTCCACATGAGCTAACTTCCCTGATTTTGCTTCATCAAGAGCAGTAATATAATCTAACTCTCTTCCGCTACTCGTTTTAAAAGCAATTAAATCACCTTCATCATTTTTACGAACTGCAACTATTTGTTCTGCTCCTGAATCGATTTCCTGGTCCTGGGCTACTTCCAATTGAGCTTGCCCTTCCCCTTGATGTAAGTAATCATTATAAACTTTTTGAAAGTCTTTTTTATCCAATAAACTCACCCCCAAAATATTTCATTAGTATGTTTGGAAGTCATTGGTTTTATGTACTTTTCCCATCAAGTTAACAAAAATACACTACCCCAAAGAGATAACCCAAATCATAATTTTTTCAATCTATTACAAATTCATTTTTAAATTTTATAGAGTACCTCTCAATATAAGATAATCAAAACAGATAATATTATAATTTATTATATCGAAAACATTTAAGAAATGGAGCTGTTCAGATGAATATCCAATTGCCTACGCTCTCTGTTTTCAATTAGCTGAGGTCCCTCATTTTAAAGTTCATACAGAAATAGACGTAAATAATGAACCTTGGCTATATAAAGTATGGGTTATTTCATCTGCTAAAACACCATAGCAATTAGTCTACAGTGCTGTTTATTTTAACCTGTATTATAAAAACAGCCGAAATACCGATTCCTTAACGTACAGGGAATCGGTTAATTTTCGTCCAAATTGTGTCTAAACGTACAATTTGGATGAAATGGCATAGTGACCCCATGCCCATCAACGTAAGAATTTTATAGCACCCAAAAATAGAAAAATGTACCTTTTCACCTGGAGATGCCAATTTTCTATTTTTAGGGTATTTGTTTTGCTTAACTCGATTGTGATGGGGCGGAAACCTATTAAAGATATTTCCCCTACTAAAATAGAAGGTACTTGCAATTTTAGTACAAATTTCAGTTGGACTCATGTTACTTAATCGTTCCCATCGCACCAATTTTCACATTTACCTTGACGTTTACATCGCCCTTTGCTAATTCATTATTCCATTTATTTTGGACTTTTTTCCATTCTGGATATGTGTAAGTTCTTGCATATCTCCCAAGCCCAATAGGGTCGATTTTGACAGTTTGTATTTTCTTTATTAATTGATTGAAATCAGCTTCCAGCTTAGTTTCAATCGCCTTTTGTAATTTTGCTGCATCCTTTCTTGTATTGAACAAAAAAAGCCGTTCTGTAATGCCGACCCTCATCTTTATATCTGTATTAAATATAAACTTATTATCATATCTTACCTTTGTCTTTACTTTAATATTATATGCAGTAAAACTTATCCAATCTTTATCCTGGCTATTCGACTTTAGTTTAATTGCAATTGTAAATGGAAAATCACCTGTAGTTCTTTGTTGCAGAATGCGTAATAATTTGTTTTCATCGTATTTTAGTGTTAATTTATACCTTCCTTTTTCATCTAACAAAGCTGTACCTGTCACAAATATTTTTTTCGTTTTTTTCATCTCAGTCATATTTGCTGTTAACCCTTTGTCTGCTATTTGTTCATGTAGTTCTTGAAGATTTGTTTTTACTGTGATATTTCTTAAAGAGGCGGTATCAACTAGTTTTGTTAAATATAGAGGAAGACGCGGCTTATCTTTTGGGTTATAAAAGATGACGTCCGAAACAGGTCCATCTACAGCAACAACCCTTGTGGTAACTGTATTTTTGGGATCTCGGTAAAATGGATCGAGATATTTCATCCAATTTTTTTGTTTCAGTAACCGTTTTCCAACTAAAATAACCTGTGTTTTACTTCCCGAGGTAAGTGCCATAACAGTAGCATCAAATTGGTCTCTAGATTTTCGAACCGTAGCAGATTTCACAACAGTAGTTTCTTCTTTTACCTTTGCTTCTTTATTGAAAACAGGGCTTGATATATACACTAATAAATTATCATTACGATCTAAATCGATACCAAGAACAAGAGTAAGAGAAACGTCTTCAACATTTGTTTGATCAAAGCATCCAGTCATCATGAATACCGATAACAAAATACAACATAGTACTTTTCTTTTCAATGTATCCTCCCCTGGCGAAACTTCTCATATAGATAGCAGTACAGCCATAAAATGATAGGTAATATATAGGTTAATCCTAATCCAGCATTCGATAATACCTGTTGCCAAATTTCGGCTTCATTCCAACTAGGATGAGTCCAAAATATGAATCCAATAATGAGCAATAAGAGAATAACTACATGAGAGCTGTGGTCTTGTTTTCCAAGTAATTGGCTTGAACAAAATACAGCGCAATATATGGTGGGAATCCATGCTGTGGAAACAACGGGTAAGTAAAGAGCCAATAAAATCATGTCAAAACGTTCTAAAAAACGAAACTCAATTACTTTAAGTAAATTTAGTACTGGTTGGTTAAATTGCGTAATGCTATCAGGGCTAAAATAGGCAAAGCAAACAAAAGTAGCAAATAAATAAAATAACATCGTTAAAGTATTTGCAATAACCATTCCATGGACTGCATACTGTTTTTTTTGTAAAAAGGGATATAAAAAGAACGCAATATCAAATCCTAAATAAGCAAAAATAGTGGTCGGTACAGCCGTAAATATAGGTTTCCACCCCTCTTTTAAGAGCGGAAAGAATGGCATCCAACTTCCGTTCTCTTTAAGAGGTATCAAAAAAAATAACGGAATCCAAAGCATCATATAAAAAGTAAGTTCGGAGTACCGCCCTATAATACGAGGGCCGTTACGTGCGACAAGAAAGGTAGGAATCGAAAATAAAAAGATAACGAGATAGTCAGGCGTTTTTGGAAGAAGCCATCCCTTAAGATAAAGCATAGCGTTCACAAGAACGACACAAGAATAAAAAGCGAAGTACATCATGTAAATAACAACGAATGCTTTCCCTACTATTTTTCCAAACAATCGTATAAGAATGTCATAAATCGTGTCCTCGGGATATCTTGCAGCAGTTTTCACTATAAATACACCTGATATTGTGGAGAATATCCAACCAATCAATATTGCTATCCATCCATCTGTTCCAGCTTTTTCTGCAAGCACGCGGGGAAGCGATAAAACGCCAGTGGCCACCTGCATTCCATTGATTAAAACAATATACTGCATAAGAGTGATTTCATTATAGGCATACTTTTTCATAATTTCACCTTTTATTATGATTCTTTCCTTGTCGAATAGATTGAATGGCTCTTTTACCCTTAGGACGTCTTCTTATTGCCCATAAAGGAAAGCGTACAAAAGCATCTTTCATATCTGCAAAGCGAAACGGTGCTAATGGCGTTCCGTAAGGGGTACCTAGCGATTCAAGGCTGATTAGATGTCCAATTAATGTCATCCATCCGATAACAAGTCCAACAATTCCAAATAAGGCAGCTGCTAGCATCATCGGAAAACGTAAAAATCTTACTGCCGCTCCCATATCATAATTAGGGATAACAAAAGAAGAGATGGCGGTAACAGCAACAACAATAATCATAATGTTGCTTACAATTCCCGCTTGAACAGCCGCTTGTCCAATAACAATACCACCTACAATTCCAACTGTCTGACCGATCGGAGTAGGTATCCTTAAAGCCCCTTCTCTCATCGTTTCCAATGTTATTTCCATAAGTAATGCTTCCATAACTGGAGAAAAGGGTACGCGTGTTCTTGATTCTGCAATAGATAAATACAGCTCTACAGGAATAACTTCAAAATTAAAGGAAATAAACGCAACATAACTCGCAGGTAAAAATAAAGCAATCATAAAGGCGATAAAACGAAGCACCCGAATAGACGAAGCAACTAACCACCTTGTACCGTAATCATCCACTCCTTGAAAAAAGGAAATAAAATTTGTTGGAGTAATTAACACATTAGGCGAATGATCCATTACAGTTACAAATCTGCCCTGTAGAATGTGAGATACTGCCAAATCAGGTCTTTCAGTTAATATAAATTGCGGAAACGGTGAGTAAGGGTTATCTTCAATGAATTCTATAAGTTCGCCATTACTAGCAACAGCGTCGACTGTAATATTTTGAATTCGTGTTTCTAATTCCTTCAGCACATCTTCAGAAGCTACATCTTTCAAATATAAAATAGAAATTCTGGTTTTGCTTCGTACACCAATTACTATTTCTTTTATCGTTAATTCACGATAAGGAATATACCTTCGAATCATTGCGATATTTTGACTTCCCGTTTCTATGAATGCTTGATGTGCACCTTTTAGAGCTATTTCGTTATGAGCGTCTTCAACACTTCTTTGTGGCCATCCTTTTGTATCCAGTTGATGTGCTGTTGTTCGACTGTGAATTAATAAAACACTATCTCCCCCAAAAATAGCATTTTCAATCTGACTCAATGTATTAATAATCTTAATTTGTCCTAATGGAATTGGAAGTTCTGTATTGGTATCAAAATCACTATGCATCAAAGGACTTAGAACATGATTTTGAATCAATTCTTTATCTGTTAATCCAGATAAATATACTAAAGCTGCTTCTAATCCATCTACTGTTATTTGAAACCGCCGAATTACTAAATCAGGTGCTTGACGAAATATGTTCTGAATATCAGCTATGTTTTTGGATAAATCAGCGTCTAAGAGGGAGTTTTCAATATTTTTTTCCTGAAAATGAGTATTGCCTCGTATTGAACATGACTTAGGATTGTCTCTATATTTTAAACGCGTCAAAAATTTAGCCATGATTCCCTCACTTTCTATGTACCTTTTATAGTATGTTTAGTTTGCATATATTAAGAAAAAATATCCTAATAACTAGAGAGGTAACATCAGAATTATTACTATAAAGTTTTTGGTGCATATTTCATAAAAACCACATTGCTATTCTCATTAACATAAGAAAATAACAATGTGGTTTCAACTTCAAGAATAGTCTTTTAATTTGATGGATGCAGCGTCACCATATATCACCATCAAGTTAAGATAAATTTGTATCTATATAGTAAAAAAATCGCTATTATTTTTTTAGAAGTATGCAGAAAGGATGGCATTTTTTATGAATCTTTCAATTCAAGATGAACTCCAATTATTTACTGCGGAATTATATCAATATTTTGCTCCTTCATTTTTAGAAGAACTTGCTAGTCATGAAATGAAATGAGCTACCAGGAATATAGTATTTCTTACGCTTCTTTTTTTCTTTTTTCTCTCCTTTTCTTTAGAAATCTCCTGTAAATCCGTTTTCCATTGTCTTATTAAATCTTTTTTTCGCATCGGACTGTGTTTGAATTAATCACCAAAGAGATATATACACTTTTTTAATCCAATTGTCTATTT
>NZ_JBFPJI010000132.1:0-9207 GCF_040838205.1 Bacillus sp. S4 | reverse complement strand
GTTATATATAAGGGGTATCCCAATGATACATGCATCGAAATAGGGGGATTTCTATGTTTAAATTCTCTGGGTTTTATTTCTTTGCGAAAATATGAAGGATGGCAAATAGGACAAATGAAAAAAATCCAACGTGCACTCGATAAAAAATTCAAAGTAAAATGGTCATGGAGATTTATGTGAAAGTACAAATCAAAAGCTTCTCTTATAATCAGAGAAACTTTTTAACACTATACTTTTCTTTCTCCGTTCTTATTTAACAATTGGTAATCCATATCTGAAATATACAACATATTACTCTTTAAAAACGTATCAATATTAGACTTTCATTGTTCCGCTTCTTGCAGTTCTCCATTTAACTAAGTTGCGTTCAATAATTGGATTTAACAGAGCCTATAATAAAAAAATACTGGGATAAATAAGAGTTGTTGCAACCACTGTTTGGAGGGCTATGTACTAATTTACCTTGTTACCCTAATGCAAAACAATCGTTCACCCTAGAACAGGTCGAATTCAGAGCAGGAGTAACCAATGAACGGGTGCAAAAAATAACTGAACAGCTTTGTGTTAATAATGTTGAACAAGAAAAAGAGCATTGATGTCGATTCAATGCTCTTTTTACTGCGCCTTACTGTGTTAATCTAAAGCTATTTGTAATGATATTTAGCCTCAATTAAATAGCTTTCCTTCCGAAAGAAGAACCCGTTACTTTAAACGAGTAATTTTTTTATAGAATCAAGATAATTCCCTCATTCAAAAACTCATGGATTGAAGGGATGAAAATAATAGGATGGGTAACCAATTTTCTAACATTGAAACAGTTTAAAAAGGTCTCTAATATCAAATTTTATCCTATTGATATATTCATCATGTTTTTTACGACGGGATTTTGGTAGCTGATTAACCTGCTCTTCAGAAAGGTAATGTAAGGTCTTCCGTACCTTAATTAGTACACCCTCATTTTTCCAGTTCTGAGTTTTGTTAGATACCCAAAATCGATAAATAAATCCATTTTTCTCTAAAATTTCTAATTGCGCTTGTATAGTATTTACACTAGAGTTTAGTTCCTCTGCTAAAGCATTAACAGTAGTAAAACAGAAATCATCTGCTTCCTGACGGCGTTGTGCAAGGGCTATGAAGAGCCTAAAAGCCCTCCATCCTATTATAGGTAGCCAACAGGTAACAAAGTATTGATTTAATCCTACTTTGTCTTTTTGAACGGAATCTGTGAAAGGAAGAATTAATTCATCAGTTATCGTTTCAAACATAAAAGCAGCTACTTCATGTTCAGCTATATACTGTCTTTCCAAAGATTTTTTGTTAAAGGATTCAAACTTCCCATTTTTAATCCTTTCCACTTTTTTTATTTTTTCAGTTGTTATGAACCGATAATATAGTAGTTCATCCTTTGTTCCTAATAGATTAACTTTACACTTCATATATGTTCCTCCTATTTTACATTACAGGTATAATTATGAACGAGAAAAATTTTTATATAGGCTATCCTGCAAGAAGTTTAAATAATTTGAATTTCATTTTCTGCCTAAATCGAAGGGGATAACACGGGTAATTCCGGTTTTGTTTTTTATTTTTTTCTACTTACAAAGATATATTAAGCTGAATGAGTGCTAAATTATTAAACGCAATCCCACCATCCTAGGGAATGGCTGAGTTTCCGTAATTCACTGGAAGTTCTTCATGGTATTAAACCAACTAACAAAAGGAGATGAAAATACAAGTGTTTACGTTACTAAATGTATTCCACCTCCTTTATAGTGGCAAAAAAACAAAACGATATTGTGCATATTCAACATCATCGAGTTGCGTTTCTAACATCTGAAACAGTTCCTCTTTAAAAAGGTTCAATAGTTTCATCTTATCGTGCTTCATTATAATTTCTTCTAGATGGTCCACAACCGGTAAGGCTGCGATAGCGTAGGATTTATCCGTTATAAAATAACTCTCCATTTCCAACGAAATGTTCTCTTCTTGCATATTGCTGTCCTCAAGTAAAATTCCCATCCTAAAAACCCCACAAATAGGATAAAAGTTTACTTTAAATTTAAATTGAATCAGTAAACTTCCTAAAGGTGTAAAAAACTTCCCATCTTGGTAATAACAAACGATAGACTTTTCCTTGTCTCCAAAGTTAAATAGCTTCATTTTCATTTCCCTTTTTCTCTATTTAAATTTCATTCATCATAGATTATTTGTGTCAGGCTGACCGATTAGTGCAATAAAAAAGGTGCCACATCACCTGGTTATCAAGCAAAGAAAACAAAGAAATGCCCTTTAGTAGTCAGCATACATAATAAATGTTCAACATCATATGAAATGCCTTCTGGATTACCGGGTAAAAGATGGGATTACATATAAGGAATTCCCAGTCTTTTTTGTGTATTGGCTAATTTAAGATAGTGTTATTGGGGAAGTCAGCTATACTTTTTCAACTTTTTCGTGTCTCTTCACTACTTGTTTCATCAATTTTTCAATGACTAATGCCTGTTCATCGCACTTCGTTTTGTAAGCCATCAACATCTGTTTCAAGTTCAAAATTTCTTCCATTAGTCGTGCTACAGTTAAGCTTTTAAGCTCTTCTACCGAAGAAAGTTTCTTTTCAATCCTTAAATCCTCATGAATTTCTTCGATTTCTTTAAGCAGAGTTTGATACCATTCCTCTAAATATATTTTTCTGTCACCAGTATATAAACTTCTTTTTGTCAATTGTAGCGTCGAGGCTACCTTCTGCAAAACTTCTTCCTTGCTCAACCTTTGAGTGAGATATATCCCCTTCTGGGCTCTCCTGATAAACGTTCTTTTTGCACTGGCAGCGCCTCGAGTTAAATCTGCATGGGAAATTTGTTTCTTAGCCATTGATAACACCACTCCTCAGAAATTCATCCATTTGCTTTACTGTCGGACTTGGAAACTTCCTATAATACTTTGCGATGTATTTTTTCACAGTTTGATATACCTCTTTTTGAACAGCTTCAGCTTCCTTTTCTGAAAGATGTTTAAACTTTCGAAATAGCTCCTTAAATGTCTCTGGTTGTAAGTCTTTTTTTATATCGTCTATCCTTAACGGAAGCGTCCTTTTCTCTACTTTATCTTTGGTCTTCTTTAATAAAGTTTCTTGGTGATGAACAAAGACACCCCATCTAACAAGCTCCGCTTTATGCTCTAGTAACATATCTTCATCAGGACTATATTTATTACACTTATAACACTTCAATGTGTGGTGAAAACAAGTTACCTTCGCATGAGCGTTGCAGTTATGTGTTCTCATAGGGAATCCCTTCGGAACTTCTCCATCCGGTTGAGATTGTTCTGAGGGAAAATCCAGACCTTCTGTTTTCTTCAACAGTTGTTCTATAAATTTTTTTGCTGTTTCCTCTTCTTCCACTTCATCAATAATCATAGAAGACTTTTTGAAAATGCTCTCTTCACTAAGAACCTTTACTTCTTCTGCAACAGAATCAACAGTGTTCTCGTTAATAGTCGCTTTTATCCCGTACAAACCTTGTTTTGAGATATCCTGAAGTGCATCCAATATATCATTTCCTGCTGTGAGGGTGTAAGTATATTGAGATTCCAAGTTTTTATGCCCAAGCCTATTAGCTATTTCTTCATTGGAGAGTCCTTTGAATTTCAAATAAGTTCCGTACATTCTCCTTAAATCGTGTGCTGTGAAATACCTGCCACTTGGCGGGGGCGTATCTTTCCATATCTTCTTTTGTAAGTCTTTAAGATATGTAGTAACATAAACCGGGAGTAAAGGGACTACTCTAAGTTGCGTACCTGCAACCAATCTTTTAGCTCTTAAATCGTCCCCTCCAGGATATAGCTCTGATTTGATTTCTATAGGCTCCGTAGGAGCTACACTCTGTAATTGCTTAACCCATTCAACAGCGTTTCTGGAGATTTTAACATCATGCTTTTTCCTCGTTTTTGTTTTATGAAAATGCAAGAAGCTGTCACCATACTTGTTTTGTTTTAAACAATTTTGCTTTAAGTAACATACCTCATGCGCCCTTTTCCCAGTCTCTAGTATCAGCAGCGATAATCTTCTAAGTCTGAAATCAAACAGTGCATTATCTTGATGATAAGGTGATTGGTCATCTTGCAAAGTCTCTATAAGCTTAACTGCCTGCTTAAAATCAATGTGTTTCCCGAAACGTTTATCGCGTGTCCTTAATCCAGATTTTGGAATGATTCGTTTTTTATTAACATTTAATTGGTTTTGATATGCATAGAAATCAAACCAATTATCAATAACTTGGACATACATAAAGAAATCCTTTATACTGTCACCCTCAGCTATATCAACAAATATATCCATTAATCTACCTTGTAGTACATCTTCAATGGTGTGTACTTCACCAAGATATAGATAGTTCTGACACAATAAACGCAAAGTTTTAGAATAGTTTTTCCAAGTTCCAGGGCTTATCTCTTTAGTAGCAATGGTCCCTGAATCACCTTCAACATTCGTATATGTTTGAAGCTTCACTTTTTTCACTCTATCTTTCAAGCCCCCGAAAACATACTCTTTTATATGGAGCGCTAGTTCCGTTTCAAAGACAGAAGATTCTTCCAGCCAGAGTTCCAATTCTGATTCAAAAACATCCTTCTTTCCCGAAAAATTCATAATATTCCGAACTAAAGACCTTTCTTCCTTAAAAAGAAGGTAACTAAGTAATGTAAAGGTCCTTTTTCTTCTTCCATTATTTACTCCAGAAAACTTATCTGCGACCTCTTTTAACAAATCGTCAGTTATTGGTTCATGCCCAATCCCTTCAATTACTCCGTAACCAGAAAGCCATAATCTCAAAGTAAGGTTTTGAATTTCTTCTTTGCCCCTTACTGTTTTTTCTGTGTCATTTTCGTTCAGAGGGTCCCATTTTTTATAATGCTCATCAAACAAATCCGAAAGGATTGTGAAATTAGGCATAGCCTCCAAAGGGAATTGATGCAAGGTCCAAAAATTCATAGTGTATTCTAAAGGCAATCGACATCTTTGTACAAAAGCTAGACTTAACAAATAGTTTTGTATTGTAAGCTCTCTATATTCTTTTCCTCTTCCGAGGAAACTTACAACATCAGTTTGAATACACTCATGAAACGGAACTGTAAACATAAACCTACGGTTCTTGTATGCAGCAGGTGCAAGAGCAGCCCACTCTTCGAGTGTAAAGTGTGCTTGCTCATACATTTTTATTCGAATTCCGTTCAGTGTGGCGACATGTTCATCATTCTTTTGAAGTGAGCGCAACATTTCCACTTGGCAATGCCTCCTTGATATCTTTCCTCAACAGTCTTAATTGGACCATCTCCCATATCGTTTCTGGACTTAAACGCAAGTCAGTAAGTCTTTTTTGTATTAAAGCTTGTGTCTTTATAGAAGAAGCTGCGAAAGGGTTATCATCTGTATAATGTTTACTGTTCTGTACTAGACTTCTGTGTTCCAGAAAAAGTTGTGCTAGTAGTCCGATAGCTTCCTCTATTTCTTCTTTTCGTAACAGAAAATGTTGACAGCCCCAGCATCGATAGTACGTTTCACAGTTATCTTCAGACATACACCAACCCATATCTCTTTTTCGACCGTACTTTTTTAAGAAGTCCGATAGTTTTATTTCCGAATTTAAATCATCAAATATTCTACTGTTTTCAATTGATTCATCAGCCCACATTTCAATGATTCTCAGATAATATTTTCCTGAAATTTCCTGTTTTTCATAACCATCAACGATGGAGTAGAGAAGGGTGTTACGCGAAATTTTACTTCTAAGGTAACGCATAGACATTTTTTCGTCATGATGACCGAGTACAAACTGTGTCGCCTTAATATTTCTTGTTTTGGCTTGTACCAAGGTAGCTATAAAATGTCGAAATCCATGAGCACCAATCTCAAACATTTCACCATCATTTTCAATCTTATAATCTTCAATCTCTTTTATCTGTGAGAGAATTTCACATTTCAAAAAATCCCTAATCGCCGTTCTTGTTAGAAGACCGTTGACGTTATCTTCATGGAAAAGGTGAACATACCTCAGATTGTTATTAGGATTAGTTATTGCTTTAAACCCTCTTGCATGACATCGTTTCTGAAGGCGTTGTATCGCTTCAATTCCAACATTATCAAACAGAGGGAACTGCGCATTAACATTACCACCTTTATCTCTGTATACGGAAGTCACCCCTAGAAAACTATCACTATTTAACATAGGCTTTAGGCAGTCTATCGCAAGGTTATGAATAAAATCAAATCGAGCAGGACAAGACCCGACAATCAGCCAGAAGTCCTTACATAACGCTTCCCTTTCAGTTTCGGGAACATACGCATAACATTCCTGAATTATCCTTTCAGCTAGTCCTTCTATAGGGAAGGCACGACCATCACTGTTTTCTTGCTCTGCTGTAACAGCACGATTTAGCTTTAACGATAGACCTTCAGGGAAGTCAATAGTCCTTGGGAAATCAGGGTACTCATTTAACCCCCATTCAATAAATAACTTAGCATCAATAACATGTGTATAAGTATATGATGTGCGGAACTTGAGACTTAACCATTTATAATAAGCCCAAAATTCCGTTCTTTGGAAGTTTGACAGCTGTACAATTTCACTTTGTTCTTTTAGAAATGATAGAAAATTTGATAAGGTAGTATTTTTCTTTGTTATAGTTGCTTTTGAATATCCCCCGGCTATCATATATTTTTGATAATCCCGGATAGGCGTTTCAAAATGCGGGTGTTCAGCTACCATTTTATCAACCGTTTTTTTTTTGTACCAATGGGTGAGTTGCTTTTTTGTTGTATAACCAAGAGCGAACCTTGCTTTTTGTATGATATTTCTTGAAGTAACTACCGAGTTGAACGACCAGTCTACACAGCTCTCTAGTACATCTTTGTCTGTAATATCCTTCAATTTCTTTCCAAATGCAACGCATAACTTATAAAAACTACTAACAAAATACTCTTTCTCGGAGTCTTTTCGCAACGCTTTTAATGCTTCGGCTTCCTCTTCAGTGACAAACTGGTAATGCTCAGCTAACTCCTTACATAAATCAGCCACTCTATTAAAGAACTTACTATAGTAATCTATAATTGCTTTTCTATATTCAGGGTAATGCATTAAACCTCTTTCTAAAGCCCAAGGTAAAATATATCCAAAGTCCTTCATTGCACCCCATTTGAAAGGTTCCTTTTCTTCTAAACAAGTTTTCAGCCAAATATCCCCTGTTGAATATTTGGTTTTTAACTTGTTTAATATGCCTTTCAACGCTTTCTTTCTGCTCTCGTTGGCTTCGCTTCTAGGTAAATCTTCAATTTCAATCCACTCTGTATTCATCAAATTCATACCTTTCCACCATTTTTGAAAGTAGAAGCAATGTCTCCTACTCTGTCATCTATATGCAAATCGTCCTGTCCAGGTAAGTAATGAAGGTAGATTGTTCTAGTTGTTTTTTCATCACTATGACCTAACCATCTAGATACATCGTAAATCGGTTTGCGTTTAATTCGGATTAAGTGAGTTGCGAAAAAATGACGGAATGAATGTGGAGAAAAGTTGAGATAAAAATCTTCTTTTTTAGAACCAGAAATAACGCTGCGGTACTTAGAATAAACCGTCCCCCCGGTAATTGCCTCTCCCTTTGAATTATTTGAAGTTGAATAAAATAAGTAATCATGTTCTTGTTCTGTCTCTTCCATTACCAACTGCCTTTCTTTGATATGTTCAAGTAATAAGTTTGTAAGCTCCTGCTGCGAGAAAAAGTTAGGGATTTGTCGTGGTTTGACAGTTTTATTTTGAGATTGAAAATTGTCAATCTCTCTTTTTTCTACATTACAAACCCATCCCTTTAGCTTGTTATCATACGATAAATCGCCATGCATCTCGTTCTTTAACCATTCCTCTGCCTTGTTAATATCCCAAAGATAAAAGTCTTTAGGTACGTTTTTAGAAACAAATAGAAGGTTTCGAGCCTCAGACCTTCTAAGTCCAAAAGACTTCAAGATGTAAAACAAAAGTCTTGTTTGGGTATCGCCTGAAGGAATCAAGGACATGAAATTTTTCACATCTTCTTCGGTCATCACTTCTTCCGATAACGGCTGAATGAGGTCCGCTGAAGCGTCTGGATTACTAAAACTAGCTTCACTTAGTATGGCGTGTATATTGGCTACCATTACATACGTTTTTCTCCCTGTTGTACCCGTTGTGGTAGTTGTGAATGCTCTTTGCTTTACCGGAATAGATGTAAGGTCTATATCTTCGAATTCACAGGTTTCTTTTTTTAAAAAGTTTAGATACTTACATGCCGTTTCGACAATACCGCTTATAGTATTATGAGAAAAATCTTCGAATCTATCTTGGACCATTATTCCTTCGAAATTTAAGCCAATAGATGACACTTTACCAAAATGCTTTGCTCGTTCATGCAAAGGCACCTTTTTCAGTAATGACCATTTAATTGCCTGCTTAGGTGTGGCTCTTAAAACCTTTAATAAACGCAAGTAACTAACAAAGGATACAACAACTATAAAGGTATCCACTTCTAACAAATCAATATTCCAAAACTCTAGGAAGTCCAAAAATCTTTTCAGTTGATGCGCTTGTCTGGAAATAGTATTTATAGGAGTGTCATTGTACTTTTGCTTTAATAAAAAGCAAGTGCCATAGTAATGCAATTTATGAGAAGCAGTATAAATATGGATTACATTGTGCGCTGCATTTTCTTTGCCTTCGGCTCTTCCTATGAAGTCTACATAATGTAAGCCGTTTATCTCGCTAAAAGAGTAGATGTTGGCGTACCCCTTTAACTGGTCAACCTTGTCTAAAACATTGGAAGTAGCTTTTAATGTAGCATAGTCCATCTTGTCACCAACTCTCTAAAGGAAACTATCATATTAATCTTCCAACCAGCTGTAAAAGGAGATTTTTAAGATTTGGCGTTCACTTGATTCGGTCACTTTCTCGTTTGCGTTTTTTTCAAAAACAGCATTCGACTGCAAACCTAAAAAATCTCATATCAAGAGTAATGGCATTACTGACCTTTTTTCTTGATAACCTTTTCCGTCAATTCATCAATATCATTACTAAAGTTTAAGGAAATTCTAATAAAAGAGAGATTTCTAAATAAATCCCACCTTAGAACACCAACTAATGATACATTAGAGTCCACCAAGTTGGATTAACGTTTACAACAATAATA
>NZ_JBFPJI010000131.1:0-9294 GCF_040838205.1 Bacillus sp. S4 | reverse complement strand
ACTTTTCCCATTCACATTTACTTCGTAATTCATTTTTCGCATTTCTTCATCTGTAATCTTTCCAGATAATTTATTCAATGTTTTTTCAAGCTCAGGATATTTCTGTAACGTCTCTTTTCTTAATAATGGCGCTCCTTGATAAGGCGGGAATAGTCCTTTATCATCTTTTAGCACTT
Organism: Bacillus sp. S4; assembly: GCF_040838205.1. Classification (NCBI taxonomy): domain Bacteria; kingdom Bacillati; phylum Bacillota; class Bacilli; order Caryophanales; family Bacillaceae; genus Bacillus; species Bacillus sp. S4. Next base: position 9,118 of record NZ_JBFPJI010000131.1, on the reverse strand, counting down.
TAAGTCCATATTGCTCAAGTTCACTATCTGTTGAATATGCATCGATTACGTTAACATCCCCCGATTGAATTGCGCTATAGCGTAGTTTCGGTTCCATCGTTTTAACATTTAAAAACTTATAGTTATATAATTTTTGCATACCTTTATAACCATCTTCACGATCAGCAAATTCTAATGTAAATCCTACCTTAGCTTCCTGTGCAATATTTCCTAAATCAGAAATTGTATTTATATTATTTTGATCTGCTATTTTTTTCGGCATAGCTAGTGCGTATGTATTGTTATACTCCATTGGCTTTAACATAACCATATTATATTTCTTTTCCATTCCCATACGCGCTTGTTCATATACTTCATCACGATTTGTACTTTTCGGTTCTTCTTTCACGAAAGTAGATAAAGCTGTTCCTGAAAATTCTGGGTATATATCTACTTCACCTGATTTTAACGCTTCAAATACAAATGCTGTTTTCCCAAGGCCTGGTTTTAATTCTACTTGTAAATCTGTATCCTGTTCAATAAGTTGCTTGTACATTTGAATTAAAATTTCTGGTTCAGATCCAAGTTTTCCAGCGATAACTATATCTTTCTTTTGTGTATTCCAAAGAAATGGCGAAGCGATCATTACGACAACTATACATATCGTTAATATAACGCGCTTATATGAGCGTTTGGGCCTCTCAAGCATGCGAAGTACTATATCAAAGAATAAAGCGAGTAACGCAGCTGGTACGGCCCCTAAAATGATAAGCGCATGATCATTCCGATCGATACCGAGTAGTATGAGCTTACCGAGTCCACCAGCGCCTATTAAAGCAGCTAATGTAGCCGTTCCAACAATTAATACCATCGCTGTCCGAATACCAGCCATAATAATTGGCAATGCGAGAGGAAGCTCTACCTTCCATAATCTTCTCCAGCTATTCATTCCCATAGCTCTCGCCGCTTCTATAAGTGATTCATCTAATTCCCGTATTCCTGTATAAGTATTTCGCAAAATAGGTAATAGTGCATACACAACTAATGCGATAATGGCTGGAAGTTTTCCGATTCCTACTAATGGAATTAAAAGTCCAAGTAATGCAAGTGATGGCACAGTCTGCATAACAGCAGAAGTCCCTATTATAAATTCAGCCATCCGTTCTTTTCTCGTTAATAGAATGCCAAGAGGCACCGCAATAATTACTGCAAAAAATAATGAAATAAGCGATATTTGTAAATGTTCACTTAATGCACTTAGCAATTCTACTTTTCGTTCTTGAAACGTTTGAATAAAATCAGTCACTGTTTAGCCTCTCTCCTTCATTTGTTCAACAATGTAATTGACAATATGACGACTTGTTAACGCTCCAACATATTGACCATTTTCTTCAACCGGCACTGACTCTTCAGTTTGTAAGCGGACTAGCGCTTCTTGTAAAGTCGAATGTAAAGATAGAGCCTTCCCTTCTACTCGTATACGATTGTCTAGCGGCAATACCGCTTCTATACTCTTCCCCTCATACCAAGGTCGTCCACGATTTCCAATGAACTCCTCTACAAACTCATTTTTCGGATTATGTATAATACCTTCTGGTGTATCTAATTGAACAACTTTCCCTTCTTTCATTACACAAATGCGATCACCAAGTGATAAAGCCTCTTGCATATCATGCGTTACAAATACTATCGTTTTTTGAATTTTTTTTTGCAATTGCACTATATCCTGCTGAAGTTGTTCCCTGCTTAATGGATCTAACGCACTAAATGGTTCATCCATAAGAACGATTTTCGGATTTGCAGCTAATGCCCTAACGACACCAACGCGCTGCTTCTGTCCTCCCGACAATTCATCTGGCATACGATCACGATATACATCTGGTTCTAATCCAACCATATGTAACAGTTCATCAACACGCGTTTTTATTTTCTCCTTACTCCACTTTCTCATTTCAGGGACAACTGCAATATTTTCAGCAATTGTCATATGTGGAAACAGCGCAATCTGCTGCAACACGTACCCTATATTCCAACGCAGTTCGTTTATGTTATATTCTTGAATATCTTTTCCATCGATTAAAATTGATCCTTCCGTCGTTTCAATTAAACGATTAATCATCTTCATTGTCGTTGTTTTCCCGCAACCACTCGGACCAATGAGAACAAAAAATTCTCCTTTTTTAATTTCTAAATGCAATGAATCCACTGCTTTTGTGCCATCTTCATACGCTTTTGACACATGATTAAATTGAATCACAGACACAACTCCTTTCATGTTGTTTCCTTTATTTTGATGGAATATAGAATTCATTTCAAATGATACGCTTTATTATACAAAAAAAGAGCTCTCATTTGAGCTCTAACGGTCGAACAATATCGTTTTCATAATTGCAGCATATTCACGCACATACGCTTTTTTCTTAGAACGACTCGGTGTTTCAGCAGCTAGTGCTTCCATCTTTATCCCTAAACGCTTTGCAATTATTTTCGTTCGATATAAATGATACGTATTACTTACAACTACCGCATGCTTTACATCATATAAATCCATACTAAACTTTAAATTTTCATACGTATTTGTAGAGCGGTCTTCAATTAAAATACGGTTCTCATCTATACCATGTACCATTAAATAGTTTCGCATACTGTGAGCTTCCGGTATATCTTCATCTTCCCCTTGACCACCTGAAACAATTACTTTCACCTCAGAGTGAGAATATAAATATTCTAGCGCCACATCCAAACGGTTTTGAAGAGATAAAGAAGGCCTATCTCCAAATAACTTTGCACCTAATATAAGAACGTATGGAGAGTGATTACTCAATTTTTCACGAGCAACTTTATTCATTCGAATCGTCATATAAATGATGTATAGCGGAGGTAGTAATAAGATTATAAGCAATATCCATTTGTTCATAAATAAGTTAACACTCCCTTTCTTTTTATTATATAGAAAAAGAAAAGGAGGCAGAAGTATTTTTTAAACAATTGATTTATTAGACACATTCGCTTTCATTTTACGTTTTGAAATTACATAATAAAAAGCAATCCCTAATGATAGGATCAATATAAAGCTTAGTACGTAAAACGGGATCATTACCCCAGCTTTAGATACGCCTGCCGTAAACAACATTAATAATACAATTCGAATTCCTGTACCAATTAGTCGAAATAAGCTGTCCACACGTCCCATTAATTCATTTGGGATTTCTTCCATCATCAATACATTTCTCGCCACTCTCGTTCCAGCATTTCCAATCGCATGAAAAATCGCAAGTCCATATAATAACATAATGGAAGGCTCAATAATCATTGCGGTAATTGAAATTACATAAATAAACATCGTCATAACGATTGAAACTTCTATTTTGACATATTTCATCATGATTGGAATACTTATTCCCGCAATAACAGCCCCTACACCATACATCATACCTTCTATCGCGTATACAGAGGCACTAGCTTTGAGTATATCTGAAATATAAACTGGGATTAAATAATTTGCCATCATAACACCGATAAACGGCATATAAGTGGCAAGTAAAAACCAAAAGAACTTAGGACGTTTTTTCATAAAATGAATACCTTCGAACAATTGCTTCTTAAATGTTACTTTCCGTTTTACTTCTTTTTTCTTTACATACGGTATACATAAGAAAAGAAAAAATGCTCCTGCAAAAGTTAACATATCTACTAACAAGATCCATTTCAAAGAAATGATCTCAATTAAAAAGCTAGCAGCTGCCCCTGAAATAACTTGCGTTAATTGTCCTTGTATTTCCATCGTGCCGCTTAAACTTTTATAATGCTCAGATTGAAATATTTCTTGGTTGAATGCAAAAATTGTAGGATAGAATAATAGATAATAGAAAGAACCCGCTATATAAATAATAATGTAATGAATAGAATTATATGATTGCCCAGAAAATCCCCAAATAGCCATCATTCCTATAATCGCTATCCCGATACCTTCGTTACATAACAACAAATATTTTCTTGAAAAACGATCTATACTTTGCCCAATAAATGGCGTTAATAAAAACATTATGAGAGTTGCAACGATAGAAACATAACCAAATGTCGTCTCTCCTCCACTTTCCCTAATCAATAGCCATGGAATCGTAATCATAACAATCCCAGAACCAATAGCAGATAAACTATTGGCTCCTAGAATGTAATACAAACGAGAATCATGATAAAGAGAGGACATATCACTCAACTCCTAATTGTTTTTTCACCTCTTTATATACGCTCATATATGCTTTTAATTCTTTAACTAAATCATGAATTAATGGTTTTGCATCTTCTCCAAGTTCACCATCTTGCACATGTAATCCATCAAGTACTACTTGTTTTGGGATTGCATTTGCGTAAACGCCTCTAGCGACAGTGCGCATACTATTTAATGCGTTTATTCCCCCTTTACCTCCTCCAGCAACTGCTAGCAATGCGACAGGTTTATGGATGAATTCACTGCTACTTAAGTAATCTAACGAATTTTTCAGCGCTCCGCTCATCGCATTATGATATTCTGGTGTACATAGTACTACACCGTCTGCAGCTTTCACTAAAGCTTTTAATTTTTTTACTGCCTCTAATTCACGTTGTGATTCTTCTCCATTATATATAGGCAATTCCGCTACTGCTAAATCGTATAACTCCCCTTCAAATTGATCTGCAATATATTTTGCCACCACGCGAGTTCTTCCAAACTTTCTTGGTGTACCATTAATTACGACTAGCTTCATAACCATTTCTCCCCTTTGTTTTAAAATTCTACCTTTATATTATCAGAAATTTCTATACAAAATACAGTAAAAAGAGGTAAAAGCTTTCATAAAATAGTATGAGAAATAAAAAAAAGAACTCATACTTTCGTATGAGTTTCACAAAACTAATTTTTCACAACCTCATGTCCACCGAATTGATTACGAAGAGCTGAGACAACTTTCCCATGGAATGTATCATCTTCTTGAGAACGGTAGCGCATAAATAATGACATTGCGATAACTGGTGCCGCTGCTTGTAGTTCAAGCGCAGTTTCAACAGTCCATTTCCCTTCTCCTGAAGAGTTCATTACCCCTTTAATACCCTCAAGTTTTGGATCATCTGCAAATGCCTTTTCAGTTAAGTCCATTAACCAACCACGGATAACCGATCCGTTTGCCCATACTTTTGCAACATCTTCATAATTGAAATCAAAATCACTTTTATCTAACACTTCAAATCCTTCAGCGATTGCTTGCATCATTCCATATTCAATACCGTTATGAACCATTTTTAAGAAATGACCACTTCCAACGCGGCCTGCATAAGAATAACCGTTTTCTACTGCTAAGTCTTTAAATAACGGTTCTAATTGATCATAGATTTCTTTTTCTCCACCAACCATTAAGCACGCACCATATCTAGCTCCTTCTACACCACCTGATGTACCGATATCTACGTAATGTAAGCCAAAGCTTTTCGCTTCTTCAGCACGGCGCAACGTATCCTTATAGAATGAATTTCCACCTTCAATAACGATATCGCCTTCCTCTAATAATGGATATACATCTTTTAGTACTGACTCAACAACTTCTCCTGCAGGTACCATTACCCAAATTGTACGAGGTGCTTCTAGTTCAGCGATCATTTCTTTTAATGTATGACGTGCAGTAATCCCTAGTTTTCCTGCCTTTTCAACAAGCTCATTATTTACATCGTATACAACTACTTCATGCTTGTCTTCATGTAAGTGTTCAGCTAACGGGAATCCCATTTTTCCTAATCCAATTAAACCTAGTTTCATATTAATCAATCTCCCATTCTATACAAATATATTTAATAACGAAATTAGTCCAAGTGCTACAACAGATAGTATTGTCTCCATTGCAGTCCATGTTAATAATGTTTCTTTCACAGTCATTCCGAAATACTCTTTAATCATCCAAAATCCAGAATCGTTCACATGTGATAATATTAATGACCCTGCTCCTGTTGCAAGTGCCAGTAACTCTACATTCACTCCTGGTGTACTTGCCGCAATCGGTGCCACTATTCCTGCTGCTGTCATCATGGAAACAGTAGCAGAGCCAGTCGCGATTCGAATAAGTGCAGCAATTCCCCACCCTAATAATATTGGTGAAATATGTGATTCTTTCGCCATCTCCGCAATTGTAGTTCCAATTCCAGAATCTAATAACACTTTATTAAAGGCGCCACCTGCACCGATAACTAACAGTATGTTTGCAATTGGGCCTAAACAATCATTTGTGACTTGTAAGACTTTGTCTTTAGAAAACCCTTTTGCATAGCCAAGACTAAAGAAAGAATATATCGTTGCAATTAATAATGCGACTATTGGATCTCCAATAAAGTGCAATACTTGTGCAAGTTGGCTTGTTTTATTTAATGCTACTTCCGCTATCGATGCACCTAGCATAAGAAATACTGGAAGTAAAATAGTAAACAATGTATTTCCGAAGCTAGGAAGTTCCTTCTTCTTATCTCTTTCAATAAATTGCTCCGCTATATCTAATGGTACTTCTTTATGTATACGAGCACCGATCCATTTCCCGTAAAGCGGACCTGCAATTATTGCAGTTGGAAGTCCGACAATTAATGCATATAAAATTGTCTTCCCTACATCTGCTTTAAATATACCTACCGCTGCCATAGCTGCTGGATGCGGTGGAACAAGTCCGTGTACAACCGAAAGACCTGCTACTAGCGGAATACCGATTGTAATAAGTGATACCCCTGTTTCTAACGCAATTGTAAATACTAACGGAATTAATAGTACAAATCCAACTTGGAAAAATACCGGAATCCCTACTATAAATGCAACGAACATCATTGCCCAGTGAACACGCTTTTTCCCAAAACGTCCAATTAATGTGTTAGCAATTCGTTCAGCACCGCCAGACTCAGCCATCATTTTTCCAAGCATTGTTCCTAAAGCTAAAACAATCGCCAAAAATCCTAACGTATTACCAAGACCTAATTTAATAGAATCGATAATCCCTGGATGTTGTGGTGAAGTTCCAATTAAGGGCATCCCCATTGCTAGCCCTACACCGATTGCTGTTAAAATTAACGCGACAAATGGATGCCATTTTACTACCGTAATTAGTAAAAGTAATATGACAACAGCCGCTAGTATGATCCCAACTACCATTTCTCCCAATCCCCCTATTGTTTACGTTGGAAAGCAGCTATACAATCAAATTCTTCTTTCAAACGATTGTAAAGTCGTTCATACATATAAAACATCTCTAAATATAAAGCCGTATTTTCTTTATTCGGTACATGGTGATGGACAATATCAATCCAATCCTTCACCTCTTCAAGCGAATCAATTTTCCCAATTGCATACAAAGCAAGTGCCGCTGCCCCAAGCGCAGATGCTTCATGACTTTCTGGAACAAGCAATTCTTTCCCCATCATGTCAGATAACATTTGTCTCCAAAATGCAGACTTTGCAAAGCCTCCTGAAACACGTATTTCAGAAAGTGGCCCCGTACAATCACGAATGGCAAGTGCAACTGAATACACACTCATACAAACTCCTTCCATGACAGCTCGTATGAAATGTTCACGTTTATGCTGAAGGTTTATACCGAAGAATGTACCACGAGCATTTGCATTCCAGTAGGGTGCACGTTCTCCAGATAAAAACGGTAAAAATAGCAATCCCTCTGCTCCAGCTGGTACACTTTCTGCATACTTAATTAATAAATCATAAGGATCAATCCCAAGCTTCCTTGCAACTTCTTGCTCTGGACTACCGAATTCATCACGTAGCCATCTTAATAAAATCCCGCCATTATTCGTCGGTCCACCGATTACCCAGTGCTCATCTGTTAATGCGTAACAAAAAGTTCTTCCTTTTTCATCTGTATTAACACTTGATGAAATTGTTCGAACTGCTCCACTTGTTCCAATCGTAATTGCAGCTGAGCCAGGTGATATTGCACCGACACCTACATTTGCAAGAACACCATCACTTGCACCAATAACAACTGGAGTATCCTCACTAATCCCCATCTTTCGTGCTAATTCCGGCTTCATTCCCGATAAAATATATGTAGTCGGTACAGGTGTTGATAATTGTTCTGGTGACATATTTAACATAGTTAAAACATCTTCATCCCAGTTTAATGTTTCTAAATTAAATAACCCAGTAGCAGATGCGATAGAATAATCAACTACATAGCGTGAGAACAATTGATAAATGACATACTCTTTAATAGAAATAAATTTGTGAGCAGTTCTGAATAAATCCGATTCTTCTTCTTTCATCCACAGTAACTTAGAAAGTGGTGACATCGGATGAATTGGTGTACCAGTTCTTCTATAAATGTCATGACCATTCATTTGTTGTAAAAGTTTTTCTGATTGTTTTGTGCTTCGATTATCTGCCCAAATGATAGAGCGCGTTAACGGCGCACCGTTTTCATCTACTGCAATTAAGGCATGCATTGCTGTACTAATCCCGATAGAAGAAATATCTTCCGGTAACACATTACTCTTCTCGATGGCAACGCTTACAGTTTTGTATACAGCAGCACATATTACATCAGGATCTTGCTCCGCCCATCCGACGTTCGGTTGAATGATTGGATAATCAATTGCATGTGAAGCAACGACTTTTCCCTTTTCAGTGAATACAACCGTCTTCGTACTAGTGGTACCGATGTCAATCCCGATTACTCTCCCCCTTGTTTCCATGCGAATCTTCCCTTCGTTTCTAGCAAAATGCGATCTAGTAAACCGTTTACATGAATTAGTATATAAAATATTTTTTCATAAATCAAGTTTTAGAAAGAAAATTTTTTTCATAACAAAAAAATAAACCCCTTCATTCCATTTCATTTACAAACTAAAATTAGCTTTTCCGTGCGGTAAAGTTGCATTATATTCGTTTCGCAGCACACTCTTTTCCTCTCATTAACAACACATACATAGTCCTTCCATACTTTCTACTCATTTGCATGAAAAAGGAGTTGAAAAGCAATTACCACCAATACGTAAATTTTGTGCATTTTGCTCTTTTTATTGCTTTAGGTTCACTAGTCCTTTTATCTTGATGGACATAGAGCACGGCTCCCTACTATCACTTTTTTACCTTGTAAATATATGTTCCATACTATAAAAT
>NZ_JBFPJI010000130.1:0-9335 GCF_040838205.1 Bacillus sp. S4 | reverse complement strand
ATATTTCCATTCTATCATATTTGAATAGAAAATATTGGATTCCCCTAAATTCACACCTGTCTCGTATATCTCCACAAATATACAAACTAGTTCCTTAACGTACAGGGAATAAATTGAAATGCGTCAATTTTATGTCTAAATGTACAGTTTTCTTTTTTGGGTATGGTGCCCCTAATAGCTTCAGTTGAATTTTGTATGCTTTTAGTTACAAGAGATTAAGAAAGAATAGATGAGATATTGAAACGGAGGTACGGAAGTGCAAGATAATGAACTGGAACAATTAATAAACCGTCGTTCCGTATTATCCTCCGAAAAAGAACGTGAAATATTAGCGACGGATTTAAATGATATATATGAGAGTAGTCAAAGGTTTGAAAAGTTGCTTGAGAGTATGGTGAACTTTCAGCAAAATAAAGATGACTTAATAGATATATTAATTGAAGTAGAGATAGAACTAGATCACATCAATTGGCATTATAAAAGTCTGAAGAAAAAGCTGAAAGTAGTAATGAAAGAATAAAAAGCACGACCTTATTTAAAAAAATAAGATCGTGCTTTATTTTAGTTCCCTTTCCCAAAAAGATGAGAAAATGTATCTTTCAAATCACTATCGTTTATTTTAATATCCGCCTTTTTTAATTCATCTTGTAATAATTTTTGACCGAAGGAAGGGTCGGTAATACGTTCTTCTTCTAAGTCTTTACGTATAGAGTCTTTCACTTCATCGTAAGGTTTTAAATCTTTTTTATCAGTTAGTTTAATAATGTGATAGCCGTTTGGTGATTTAACGGGATTGCTAATTTGGCCAGGTTTTAATTTGTAAGCAGCTTTTTCAAATTCAGGTGTCATTTTGCCTGCCCCGAAGTATCCGAGGTCTCCGCCATTATCTTTTGATAATATATCTTGAGACTCTTGTTTCGCTAATTCTTCAAATGAAGTGCCGGTATCTAATTTCTTCTTTATTTCTTTCGCTTCATTTTCGTCACTTACTAAAATATGACTAGCTTTAATTTCTGGTTTATAGTGGTCTTTCACATCTTTTTCTGTAACGCTTTGTTTAATCGCTTCATTTAATGAAAGTTTGAATCTAATTTGATTTTTGAAATCTTCTTCATCTTTTAAACGATTATTTTCTAGTGTTGCTTTGAATTGTTCTCCATATTGATCTTTTGCTTTTTCTACTTCTTTATCTACTGCATCATTAGATACTTTATATTTTTTAGTAATAACATCTTGTGCTACCATTTCGTATAGCATGTCTTTTCCATATCGATCTTTCAATTGTTTTTCGAAATCGCTCTTCGCAATGGTTGAGTTTGTTGTTGTAGCGATTGTGGCCGAGTCATTTTTTTGTCCGCAAGCAGATAGCATTAATATACTTATTAGTGCAGTGATAATGAATGTATTTTTTCCTTTCATGCTAACACCTCATCCGAATATGTTATCGCTATTGTAGAATATAGAAGTGAACATGAAGTGAATTTTTAATGTTTTTTCCCTGTAAAATGTAAAAAAAAGTACATCAACATTAACGTTGATGTACGATGTAATCAAAGGTGATCGGTTTTCTTAGAATATGCACGTTTCCCTTGCTGAATATTTTTTTGCTCTTGTTCATTTTTTTGAGTGCGCTTTGCATTATTGTCGCGTGCTTTTTTGTCGTTATCGCTCGTATGTGGCATATGTATCAACTCCATTTCTAAACGTTGTATGTTTATCATTTCCTTTTTCGTAAAGACTATGTATAGCGGTGCATTCATGAATACTAAAGGTGGATTAGAAATGGATTTGAAGCTGAATTATACTGAACTTATTAAGAAGTTAGTCGTTGTGATTATTGCAGGTTTATTAAATGCGATTGGGATGAATTTATTTTTAACACCAGCGAAAGTATATGCGAGTGGCTTTGCTGGATTGTCTCAATTATTATCGCAAGTATTAGGTGACTTTTTATCCATTCATATATCTACGGGTGTATTGTTTAGTTTATTTAATATTCCCGTCGTTATTTTAGCATGGAAAAAGGTTGGAAAGGCTTTTACGTTTTTTAGTTTTCTCTGTGTTATATTTATGACTTTGTTTTTAGAAATTATCCCAGTTAGAGCGGTTTCGAATGATATTATATTGAATGCGATTTTTGGTGGTATTATTTCCGCGATTGGGGTAGGAGTTGCTTTAAAGTGGGGTACTTCTACAGGTGGCCTAGATATTATCGCCATGATTTTATCAAAGATAAAAGATAAGCCTGTCGGCACGTATTTTTTCTTCTTTAATGCACTTATCATTATCGCTGCTGGCTATGTGTATGGATGGGAAAAAGCATTATATACTTTAGTCACTTTGTATATATCAACGAGAATTATTGATGCGATTCATACCCGTCATGTGAAGATTACGGCATTAATTGTTACAAAGAACGGGGTAGATGTGCGAAAAGCGATTCACTCTCGCTTAGTGAGAGGGATTACAACTATACCAGCAACAGGTGCTTATACAAATGAAAATAAAGAAATGTTAATGATTGTTATTACTCGTTACGAGCTGTACGAATTAGAGAGGGTTATTAAACAAGTGGACCCAGGTGCATTTACAAATATACTGCAAACGGTCGGAGTGTTTGGGTTATTTCGAAAAGATTAAAGAGGACCAAAGCTGGTCCTCTTTTTTAATGCGAATTCGTAATGTTTTGCAATTGCTCCTGCATTTCACGTAGCTGAACTTTTTCAGCAGTTGAAGAGTTTGCATAAGCAGAGTGCAAAGAGTTTTTTGCTCTATAAACGAGTTCCTGTTGTTCAGCGCCACTTGAACAAGAAACGGCACTTGAAACAGCGTCTCTAGCTTGTTGGAATAGTAAGTTTCCCATTAAACCCCTCCAAACGAAGAGTTACTTCTCGCTTTTTCTGCCTCAGCTAATGTACCTCTGTACGGGAATCTTGCATCATGCTTCATAACAGCATCGGCTCCTTGCTGGATAAAACGTTTTGATTTGTTCTTTTTACCCATTCGAAAAACCCCCTTTATTTAGCTGAAAACAATTGACGCGCTGACTTTTGCGTCTAATAATAGTATGAGCGTTTGGCGAGAAACTATAAGCAGGGAATTTTTAGATTACAATCCAAGAACCTCTTCTAAATATAGAGCGATACCATCTTCTTCATTCGTTAATGTCGTATGATTTGCGAGTGATTTTAATTCAGGAATTGCATTACCCATTGCGATTCCATGACCAGCAAATTCGATCATTTCAAAGTCGTTATCCTCATCACCAAAAGCGATAATTCGCTCTTTAGGAATATTATAATGGCCTGAAATTTTTTGTAATCCGACAGCTTTATTTAATCCGCTTTTTACAATTTCAATAATTGGCCAAGGTGCACCCCATTTTCTATGGTCGATGACTTCAGCATGCATATCTGTTAAATGTTGGCGAATTGCAGCAGAATGCTCGTCATGTGCATCGATTAATAAGCAAGTTGGATGGTCGTTTAAAGTATTTAATAAATCTCCTGTGAAAATCTTAGGAGAACCGAATTCAAAAATATGTTTTTTATCTTCATCAATTTCACGGACATACACATCATCGATGACTTCAGCATAGACATTTTTCACGCCGAAATCAAAGCAAGCTCGGACGATTTCTTGCGCTGTTGAAAGTTCAAGAGGAGAGTGATGTGTTCCCCAACTTGAATCAAGAGGGTGATGCACGTAAGCTCCATTAAAGTTTACGATTGGTGTGTTAAGGGTAAGTTCTTTATAATAATCGTAACTAGCGCGGAATGGGCGCCCTGTTGAAATAACGACAATATGACCTTGTTCTTTTGCTTTTGCAATTGTTTTTTTCGTTCTTGGAGAAATTATTTTGTTGTCTGTTAATAAAGTTCCGTCTAAGTCTAATGCGATTAAATGTTGTTTATTCATAATTTCACCTCTTATAATAATTTTTTTGTTTCTATCTGTATTTCCGTTTTTAATATGCAGAAATAAGAGGTTAGACTGGGTGAAACTACTGTAGATGAAAGTTTCACTATATATCCATCTTACGTCGCGAAGCGCTGTGGTGTCTACTATTTCTCATTGGAAATCAGGGAAAAGTCAATATATTTTTAGAAAGTTCAAACAATGTTTCTTTCATTATGTACAATTTGTGAAAAGGGTTACATTGTTTGAATGATGCGACTTATAATGAACATGTAATCTTCTCGTATATGTTTGACTCTCCTTTGGAACTGGCCTAAACTTAGGTTGGTTTCTTTTTTTTCAACAAATATACCAATAATTCCTGCTTAAGGTTGTGTAATTATATATATGTACATGGATAAACGGTAGTACTGTTTCCTAAACATGACAGAAAAGCTTTCTTTTAAAATGGATATACTAATGAGGCAAGACGTCATGGAAGGAGAATGGAAATGGGACAAAATCGCAGGTTTCGTTCAGGGCAAAAGGCGCCAAATGATGGCATTTACGTAGAAATTGGTGAAACGGGAAGTATGGTGAAAGATCCACAAATGGTGAAATTAACTGCGGGGGAAAGGTTTCCAGAGAACGCAAATCATAACCGTCAGTGGACATATAAAAGAAAACCGTAACAGAAGCCGCAATCGTTATTGCGGCTTTTTTTGATTAGGAAAATGAATGTTACTTTTTTCTTTTTCCAATAATAAGTTGGAACTACATAAGCAAAATTATTGTATAAAAAAGTCAGTTGGCGTATAATCAAATCAAAGGTCAAAGAAAGTCAAACATTTGGAGGGCTGTAAAGATGGACTTAAATCAAATGACAACGAAAACACAGGAAGCGATTATGAGTGCTCAATCTTTAGCGGTATCTCATCATCATCAAGAAGTAGATACTGTTCATCTGTTGCTTACGTTATTAGAGCAGCAAGACGGATTAACAGTACGTATTTTTCAAAAAATGAATGTCGATATAGAAGCGTTAAAGCAAGGTGTAGAAAGTTTAATTAAGAAAAAGCCTTCTGTAACTGGAAGCGGGGCAGAGGCAGGGAAATTATATGTAACAGGTGCTTTGCAACAACTGCTTGTAAGAGCAGGAAAAGAAGCGGAGAAATTGCAAGATGACTATATTTCAGTCGAACATGTATTACTTGCTTTTTCTGAAGAAAAAGGCGATATAAATCAATTATTTACAAAATTTTATATTACGAAAGATAACTTATTACAGTCTTTAATGACAGTTCGGGGGAATCAAAGAGTGACTAGTCAAAATCCAGAAGTAACTTATGAAGCGTTAGAAAAATATGGCCGTGATTTAGTGGCGGAAGTAAGAGCGGGGAAAATTGATCCTGTAATTGGTAGAGATAGTGAAATTCGCCGCGTGATCCGTATTCTTTCACGTAAAACGAAAAATAACCCCGTTTTAATCGGGGAACCAGGTGTTGGTAAAACAGCAATCGTTGAAGGATTAGCACAGCGTATTGTAAAAAAAGATGTCCCAGAAGGATTAAAAGATCGAACAATTTTCGCTTTAGATATGAGTGCACTTGTGGCCGGAGCAAAATTCCGCGGTGAGTTTGAAGAGCGTCTGCAAGCTGTATTAAATGAAATTAAAAAGAGTGAAGGCCGCATTTTATTATTCATTGATGAACTTCATACAATCGTCGGCGCTGGTAAAACAGAAGGAGCGATGGATGCAGGAAATATGTTAAAACCAATGCTAGCACGTGGTGAACTGCATTGTATCGGGGCAACGACATTAGATGAATACCGTAAATATATTGAGAAAGATCCAGCATTAGAAAGACGTTTCCAACAAGTATTAGCAGAAGAGCCAACTGTTGAGGATACAATTTCCATTTTACGTGGTTTAAAAGAGCGTTTTGAAATTTATCACGGTGTAAATATTCATGACCGCGCGATTGTAGCAGCATCTGTTTTATCAGATCGATATATTTCAGATCGTTTTTTGCCCGATAAAGCAATTGATCTTGTTGATGAAGCTTGTGCAACAATTCGAACAGAAATTGATTCTATGCCAACAGAATTAGATGAAGTAACGCGCCGCATTATGCAGCTGGAAATTGAAGAAGCTGCTCTTGGGAAAGAAAAGGACTTAGGTAGTCAAGAGCGCCTAAAAACATTGCAACGTGAATTATCGGATTTAAAAGAAGTTGCAAGTAGTATGAGAGCGAAATGGGAGAAAGAAAAAGAAGACATTCATAAAGTGCGTGACTTACGTGAACATTTAGAGCGCTTGCGCCGTGAGTTAGAAGAAGCAGAAGGAAATTACGATTTAAATAAAGCAGCTGAGCTTCGCCACGGGAAAATTCCAGCTATCGAAAAAGAGTTAAAAGAAGCGGAAGAGATGGGTGCACATAATAAACAAGAGAATCGTTTATTACGCGAGGAAGTAAGTGAAGAAGAAATTGCAGACATTGTTTCAAGGTGGACTGGTATTCCTGTCGCAAAACTCGTTGAAGGTGAACGCGAGAAATTACTACGCTTAGAGCAGATTTTATCAGAGCGTGTAATCGGCCAAGAGGAAGCAGTAAGCTTAGTATCAGACGCAGTTCTTCGTGCACGCGCTGGTATTAAAGATCCGAATCGTCCAATTGGTTCATTTATTTTCCTAGGACCTACAGGTGTTGGTAAAACTGAACTTGCAAAAACATTAGCACAAACGTTATTTGACAGTGAAGAGCAAATGATTCGTATCGATATGTCTGAGTATATGGAGAAACACGCAGTGTCACGCTTAATTGGTGCGCCTCCTGGATATGTTGGATATGAAGAAGGCGGACAATTAACAGAAGCAGTAAGACGTAAACCGTATTCTGTTATTTTGTTAGATGAAATCGAAAAAGCACATCCAGAAGTATTCAACATTTTATTACAAATGTTAGACGATGGACGCATTACAGATTCACAAGGACGTACAGTAGACTTTAAAAACACAGTTATTATTATGACTTCAAATATTGGATCGGCTCACTTATTAGAAGGGCTAGAAGAAGATGGTTCTATTAAAGAAGAGTCAAGAGAACTTGTAATGGGACAATTAAGAGGACATTTCCGACCAGAATTTTTAAACCGTGTCGATGAAATTATTTTATTTAAACCTCTTACAAGGAATGAAATTGAAGGTATTGTTGATAAGATTGTACAAGAATTACAAGGGCGTTTAGCAGATCGCCACATATCATTAGAATTGACGGAATCTGCAAAAGAATTTGTTGTAGAAGCTGGGTTCGATCCGATGTACGGAGCTCGTCCGTTAAAACGATACGTACAGCGTCAAGTTGAAACGAAATTAGCGAGAGAATTAATTGCAGGAACGATTACTGATAATAGTCATGTAGTTGTTGATGTTGAGAATAATGAATTAGTCGTTCATGTAAACTAAAAAAAGAGTTCGGATAAAATCCGGACTCTTTTTAGTGTTGTTCTACTGGCTCGTTTGGAATCGCAGCTGCAATCGCTAATACTAATACCGCAAGAACAACTGAGAAAATAGACGCTTGGTTAAAATCGTATGTACCGCCAGTCATAGAGCCGATTACGTAGCTCATCATATGTACAAGCGCGAACGACCAAATTAATGCCCAAATGAAACGCATATTTTACACCTCTATTCGTTCAATCTGTCCTTATTGTAACACAATTGAAAAAAGAATATAGAAAAATATTTGTAGATTTTTCAACGCAAATTTGTATTCTGTTCATACATTATAAAAGAGTACTTTTATACGTTTAGAAAATAAGGCGGGGGAAAAATGAGTATTACAGAACGTTTTTTTTACTTAGAAAAAGAACCATGTGTAATTTATTTACCGGAAAAGCCAAATGGATTTTCTGTTATGCTCCTAGGAGATTATAACTATTTTATTGAGAATGGTACAAGTTTATGGACACAGCATGCAGGGAGAGCTTATTTTTTACAGGGCCTTATTGAAAAAGGCTACACAGTCTTTTCGTCTAACTTATACGGAAGGCATTGGGGGAACGACCGAGCTGTTCGTCTAGCAAAACGTTTGTATGATGTCGTTCTAAGAAAAGAGACATTGAATACGAAAATGCACATTATGGCAGATGGTATGGGAGCGCTTGTAGCACTGGAGATGATGAACAAATACCCTGAATGTATACGTTCTGTCGTTATGTTAAATCCGTGTTTAGATTTACCAGAATATGTGGAGTTTGAGAAAGAGCATAAGTTTTTTTACAAAAGATTAGTGAAGGAATTAAGTTTGGCGTATGATTCCAAAGAAGAAGAATTAGAATCAAAAATAAATAAGAAATCATTTGCACTTCTTCCGTCTTGTGTACCTGTTAAAATTTTTGTCTCAACACAGGAAAAAAGAGGAAGAAAACAATTGTTACGTAAATACGAGAAAATGAGGCAATTCAATCAATGCGATACTTCTGTTTTATTCCATCTGCAAGATGTGAAATATAAAATGGTTAGACAAACGTGTGATTTCTTTGGAAAATATGAAGAAGAATTGTGAAGCTCCCATATACATAAATGAGGAGCTATTTGTTTCAAGGGGAAAGGGTTGGTGGTATGAAACGCGTGCTGATTATAGGTGCACTTACGTTTGTAGGTTATCACCTTGTGAATAAAATGATTGCAGAAGAAGTAGAAGTATATGGTCTTGATTTTGATGAATTTGATAGTATGACAAAAGTTAATGAAGAGAAATTATTGTTGATTGGGCGGAATGCGTTATTTACGTACTATTCTATAAGGGATGAAGACGGATGGCGATCGGTAGAGGAAGAAAGTTTCGATACAGTTTATTTTTGCTTGTATGAGCCGAATCAGCAAAGTGGATTTCGGAATGAAAGGGTCATATTACAATATTTAAAACGAATCGTAAGGATGTGTGAAAAAAATAACGTAAAGTTAAATCTAATTTCTTCTATTGAAATAGGAAGCACTGAAGAATCCGAAAACAAACGTCTATTTTCGAAGGTGGAAGAAGGGTTGAAAAAAGGCGAATTACAATATAGTGCATATCGAGTTCCTACATTATATGGGCCGTGGCAACCGTCGTTTATGATGTATCATCAGCTTATTTTATCAGAACTTGATGACAAAGAGTGCCGTTGTATAAATGGAGAAAAAGGAAGCGATTTACTTTACGTTGAAGATGTATGTGAATATTTATGGGAACATGGAATGAATGTAAAGCACCTCGGTGTATATAATTTACTTAGCGGAAAAGAAGAGTTATGGGAAAAAGGTATGACCTTGCTGCATGCAGATGATAAAGTAAATAAAAAAAATGTGGAAGTAAGAGATGAAGCTGTAGAGGTTATTTCTATTCAAAAAAATACACCAGTAGAATTCGGTTTAAATAAACAATTGGCAC
>NZ_JBFPJI010000129.1:0-9374 GCF_040838205.1 Bacillus sp. S4 | reverse complement strand
GGAGTTTAGTTGCATAAGAGGAATAGATAAAAAAATGTCGAATTTATTTATTTGTTGAAATTGAGGACTTGGAGGATACATTTTGAAGAAATATGAGTTTAAAAATAACATTCCAACATTGGAAGAGTACAAATATTTGTGCGAGTCTGTTGGATGGACTAATTATATGAATTTTGAAGTGGTGGAAACATCACTAAAGAATTCTATCCACTGCATCACAGTCAAAGATAATGAACAAATTGTGGGCATGGGGAGAATTGTTGGTGATGGGGCTATCTATTTCTATATTCAAGATATAGTGGTTCATCCAGATTATCAGAAAAATGGTATTGGGAAAAAAATAATGCATATCTTGGTTGAATACTTAAATCAGAATGCCCCTGATAAGGCGTTTGTCGGTTTGTTTGCATCGCAAGGTAAAGAATCTTTCTATGAAAAATATGATTTTAAAGATTACTCACCAAACATGACGGGGATGTTTACTGTCATTTCAAAAAAATAAACATAATAGATTTTTAATTATACGTCGTCAATATTAAAGAAATTGTTCTCGCAGTAACCCTTTTATTATTAAGCTAAAAGGATGCTTATCTTAAATAAGATCTTCCACGATTGGGTGTGAATATTAAATAAGAAAGGACAGTACATAGTATATATACTGTCCTTTAATTTATCTAACTTTTTTTAATTTTGATCTTGAATTGTATTTCTTAATAAAATTTCACTACATCTTCAGTAGGTAAGAATGTTCTTTCCCCTGGTTGTTCATTTGGCTCACCAAATGGCATTTGTCCTACTAAGCTCCACTCTGCTGGTATGTTCCAAGTTGCTTTCACTTCAGCATCTACGATTGGATTGTAATGTTGTAATGACGCTCCAATTCCTTCAGCAGATAATAGCATCCACACAGTATGTTGTAACATTGCATTACCTTGATGAGACCAGAATGGGAATTGATCTTTATATAACGGTGCATTTTCTTGCATTTTTTCTACAGTTGCTTGATCTTCAAAGAATAAAACTGTACCTACACCTGTATGGAAACCTTTTAGTCTTTCTACAGTCGCTTCAAAGTTTTCTGCTGGTACGCGTGATCTAAGCGTTTCTTTTACGATATCCCAAAACTTTTCATGCTCTCCATCCATTAATACAACCATACGGCCACTTTGCATATTAAAAGATGTTGGTGCGTGTAAAGCTGTTTTTAAAACTTCTTCAATTCTTTCCTTTGTAATTGTAGCGTTTTTTGTTACTTTACGAATTGAACGACGGTTCACGATTGCTTCTTTTAAGTTTGTTGTAGTTGCTGACATTTTAATTCCTCCAAATATATGTTTTATTATTTTTATTTAAACAAATCAACTTGATTCTTTCATGCAAAACGAATTAGCAATATCCATCCGTATTACATTGCATACCTTCAAATGAATTTGTTTTATCCTTTTCGATTTCTTTATCAATTACTCTTTGTAACGTTTCTTTACTAGCAAGCCCTTGAATGACTTCATCACCAATCATGACAGTTGGTACCGCCATAATATTCGCTTCATCATATGCATGCTGAATTGCTTCTTGATGTTTTTCTTTATATTTTCGATTTACTAAAGCATCTTTAAATTCAGCTTCAGGAAGCCCTACTTCTACCGCTAGTTTTGTTAACACATCAATATCTTCAATGTTTTGTTCTTCTTGGAAAAATGCGGTGAATACGCGGTGATGATACTCATTTCCTAGTCCACGTTCTTTCGCAAATTCACATCCTTCAAAAGCTAAATGTGTATATGGATGCGGTGAAACACGTGGCAGACGCATTTCAACCCCTAATTTTTTTGCAGTAGGAAGAATGAAAGAATCCCATGAACCTAACTTATCTGGCTCATTCCAAGGATCTATTTTAGAATATGGACTTGGACGCAATTCAAATGGCATCCATTCGATTTCCACATCTTTCTCTTTCGCTACTTCATCTAATGGACCTTTTGCTAAAAAGCAAAACGGACATATAAAATCTGAGTATACTTTCATTTTCACAGCCATATTATTTGCACCTTACCTTCTTTTTATTTTCAGATGTAACCATGACAGTTACAATTTTAAGAAAAAAATATGCATTCTCTTTTAGAGACTTGCGATTATCATATTATGCATTCATTTTTTGTTGTAAAGATTCAAATAACTGCCCCATCGTAATATTTCTCAAAACTTCTTCCATCGCGGATTGTGCTTGAATTAAAATAACTTCTAACACCGCTTGAATATTCGCTCCAATTGGGCAATCTGGATTCGGTTGCTCGTGAAAATGAAATAGTTTGTCTTCTTCTACTACATTCACTGCATGATACACATCTAACAATGTGATTTCATGTAAATCCTTTAATAATCCCGCGCCACCTGGTCCGCGATTTACATAAACAAATCCAGATTGTTTCAAGTAAGACATTATTTTACGAATGACTACCGGATTTGTATTTACACTTTCGGCCATATAGTCCGAAGTGCAAACTGAAGATGGATTGTTTTTTAAAATAGATAAAATATGAACAGCTATAGAAAAGCGGCTACTAATTTTCATCGTAATCACCACCCGATGTAATCATTATAGTTACAACCGAAAAATAAGTCAATCCTTTTTATAGATTTTTTATAAGCAAATTAAAAAAGTGTCCCATTATGATATATGAGACACCTCTTTTTATTCTGCAAATAACTCTTGGAATTCTTCAATAAATAGCTGTACAGCGAGTGAAGAATCCTTTAATGAAGGAACAGCTAAAGCAATTTCTCTCCATACTTGTGGTTCCAATTCACTCGTTTGTATATTCTTTGGTAAACTCGTTAAAGATAACTCAGCCAAAATTGCGATTCCCAATCCTTCTTGAATCATATTTAAAGCTGTTGTAACTGTCGAAATTACATATTCAGCCCGAAGTGGTACGTTCGCTTGTTTAAACATATCAATAATGGGAGGTTCATATCCACCCTTACATAATATGATTGGTTCATTCTCTAAATCACTTATTGTAATAGATTTCTTCTTACACAAAGGATGATCCTCTCTTAAGACAACAACCATTTTCCCCTTCGTTAAGGGCACGATCTCCATATCTTTATTAGGCAAAATAACAATTCCGATATCAATTACTCGTGATAATAGCCAATCTTCTACTTCTTTAAGTGTACCTTCGCAAAGAACTAATTCTAAATTCGGATACTTTTCACGAAAGATATTAATCATTTTAGGTAAGAAATATGCTGAAGCACTCGGAAAACTCCCGATTCGAATCGTTCCAACTTCATGCCCCTTCTCCATCGCAACTTCTTGCTCAATCTTCTCCACACCGTTCAAAATTTCTCTAATATGTACAAGAATTCGGTTTCCCACCTCTGTAACGATTAGCCCTTTTCGTTTATCACGTATAAGAATGGTAACCCCTAATTCTGACTCAATGCTTGAAATTGCATGACTTACAGCTGGTTGCGTCATATTCAACATCCCAGCAGCCTTCGTAAAACTTCCTAATTCAACCGTTTTAATTAAAACTTGAAGTTGTGTAATGGTCATAACTAATTACTTATACTCCCCATAAAAAAGATTCATTTTATTTATTACACTCGATATCATATCATAGGGAAATGAATTACAACAAGGAGGTCTTACAGTGACACAGCTTTCTCGAACTAAAGCGACAATAATCCTTACATTTCTCGTTATTATGTGGGGAATTAATTGGCCGTTATCTAAATTCGCTCTGCATTACACACCACCCGTACTCTTTGCAGGGATTAGAACTTTAATAGGAGGATTTATCTTACTTATTTTCGCATTACCGAAATACAAACAGTTAAATTTAAAGGAAACTTGGCATTTATACTTTATTTCATCTTTACTCAATATTATTTTGTTTTACGGACTACAAACTGTCGGACTTCAATACATGCCCGCCGGACTCTTCTCCGCAATCGTATTTCTCCAACCTGTCTTACTCGGCATTTTCTCATGGATTTGGCTTGAAGAGGCAATGTATGGCTTGAAAATTTTCGGACTTATTCTTGGATTTATTGGTGTTGGGGTTATTAGCTCTAGTAGTTTAACTGGACATATTTCTATTATCGGTGTACTACTTGCTTTAGGATGCGCTATCGGCTGGGCACTCGGCACAGTATTTATTAAGAAAACTGGACACCGCGTTAATGCCATTTGGATGGTAACACTTCAGCTTATTATTGGCGGATTTTGCTTAATCGGATTTGGTTCAGAATTTGAGAGCTGGTCTAACATCGCTTGGAGTATACCATTTGTAAGTGTACTACTCTTTATTTCATTCTTCGTTATTGCAATGGGGTGGCTTGCTTACTTCACACTTGTAGGAGCTGGTGAGGCAAGTAAAGTTGGGGCTTATACATTCCTTATCCCTCTTATCGCTATTATTGTAAGTTCAATTTTCTTACATGAGGCCATTACAATTAGCTTATTCATCGGACTATTATTTATTGTGGTGAGTATTTGTTTTGTGAATATAAAGCCGAAAACACTTGCTGTAAGGCAGCAAGTTGAAGTGAAATAAATAAACGTGAAAAAGAAGCCTACTGCTTGTAGGCTCTTTCTTATACCTTACTTTTTACGACGTACTACAAAAACAAACGTACCCACCGAAGATACAATCGCTAAAACTGATAACACAATTGCTATTGTTGATATATTACTTGTACCTTCATTTTTTTCCACACTAGATACTTCTCCATGTTCTCCAGTTAAGGACGTACCTTTTGCAATTGTAGTAACTGAATGCGGTTTTTCAGCTTTCTCATCGCCTGTCCATTCAACAATTTCTCCGTCTTTATATTGTTGATATGCATCCCAAGCTATTTTTTGTTCTTTATCTGGGTTTTTAGCAACGAAAGTAAATCGTTGGAACTGACCAGATAAAATCCCTTCCCCTGTCGCTTCCCATACTACAGTTTTAACTTTTCCAGCTCCATCTTTTTGCTCTTCCACTTTCCATCCTGACACTGGTTCATACTGTTGAAACTCAACGCCGGACGGTATTTTTAGTGTGACTTTTGTTGTTGCCACATTTTTTTCAACTGGTACCTTTATTGTGTAGGTTTCCCATGAGTTAGCATCCGAAGTTGCTGGTTGCACAGTTACGTGAGCACTAACAGGTAACGAAAAAATCCCCATTGCAATTATTGTCGCTATCATTGTTGTTCCTATTTTTTTTATACGTCTCATTTTCTTTTACTCCTTTTCATACATAACTTCTGTTTATCCCGCTATTTGTGGGCAGTAAGACTCCCACCTCAAAATTCAGCTGGAGCAAAGAAGTTAGGTGGGAGATCAACTGCCCGTAAAAGCCCGATTGGTGAAGGCTAATAATCAGTGGGGGATGGACAAAACCCCCACTGATTAAAGTTTCACTTTATCTGCCGCCTACAATAAATTTAAAATCTGTATCGAAACTATCAAGAGATTTTGTTAATCCATGAACATGTATATTCCAGTTTCCTGTCATGTTAATATACATCCCTTCCGTTTCATATTCTCCCGGTGTAACTACCGAAACTTTAAATGAACCTTTGCCCATATTCATATCTAACGATTGAGTCGTCAATACAATTTGTTCCATATCAGTAACAGGCTGTCCGTTCTCATCCTTTAAAGTAATATGGAATGTATTTTGTCCTACCTTATTAGGACTTACATTTAGAGTAAGTTCATAGCCATTATCTAATTGCTTACTCTCTGTATATGGTCCAGTAGGGGGCATCGGCGGGGTTTGTACATTTGTCATAAAGGCTACGATTACAAAAACGATAATTCCAATGATAAACTCTACTTTCACCGTAGCTCCTAACCTTTGCTGCGCTCGCATTCTCCCTTTCACATAATGAATAATTCCCAATATCCCCATACACACGAATAAAAGTATCTTTGCTAATAAGGCCAATCCATACTTCGTATCAAATAGGGAATGGATCGTGGGAATAAAAAATGTACCGTTAAAAAGACCCGTTAATAAAATCACTATGACAGCACCTGTTGCCCACGGTGAAAAACGCTTAATCGCATCCCAATACATAGTCCACTTGTCATCCGCTTTACGTAAAAGAAGAACAATCGATGATAGCCCCCCAATCCATAACGAAGCTGCGAATAAATGTAGAAAGTCCATAACGACAGCAATTTCTTTAAACTTTAATCCATATGCATGACTATTGAAGGCTTTCATAACAAGTAACCCAATAAATAATACAATTGGAATGCTCCATACTTTAAACGACGAAAGCTTCTCACGCTTCACCGCAAAATATGTAACAATTATAAGCGTACTAATAAGAGCCATTTGAGTTATCCATACATAACCAAAAACAGATAGCTGTAATGTTTCTTTTAATAATAGTGGATCGAATGCTTCTAACCATGAAACATCAGCATTTATTTTCGCCTGCAATGGTAGATTGAATAGTAAACTAATAAATATCCCAAATAATGATATCCATATTATTCTCTTACTCCTTGATTGAACTGGGGTTGCATTCCCTTTATACATAATAAGATTAAAGAATAGAACTCCTAAAAATAGTGAGAAACTTGTATATAGAACCCCATGTTCCATGATCATATCGATTTGCGGAACATAGCCCATCTCTTCTACTTGTATATCATCTGTTCCCGCTTCTGCTAATCCAATCCGGAATGGAATAACTCCTTGAATCGGATGCCCGTCAGCTGAAATAGCTTTCCACTGAATAGAGTAAAGACCATTTTTGAGATTCTCTTTTAACCCAGCTTCTAATAATTTTTTGTTTTTC
The DNA here is from genome assembly GCF_040838205.1 of Bacillus sp. S4. Lineage (NCBI taxonomy): Bacteria > Bacillati > Bacillota > Bacilli > Caryophanales > Bacillaceae > Bacillus > Bacillus sp. S4. The sequence goes on along the minus strand of NZ_JBFPJI010000129.1, from coordinate 2,561 downwards.
TTATCAATATGAGCATCTTTTAAATCTACTCTTTTACCGGAGGTATCTCTTACGAACAATGTATTAAAACTTGAAACTTGTATGTCCTCATCGAATTCAATTTTCACAATAGATGGTGCTTTCTTCAACGTTTCATTTTCAGTAGGGTTTGATTTCACAACATACGCATGAGCAGATGTGCTTTTTGGTATCAATATGATAAACACGCACGCTATTAATAGCCATGCCCCTAACCTTCGCATTACTTTCACAATCATTTCACTTCTTTCTTTTTCGTCACTACACTTTCATTACTTTTACTTCCCAAGTTTTATTTCTTGATAAACTATTAATCTGATTAAGTATAAGGATCTATTTAGTATCACTCTCTATTTATTCCTCACCTCTATACTTCCAATATAATAGTAGCTACCTTCATAGATATTACTAATATTTTTAAAGTTGATTATCATTATAGCATAAAATATATTTATGTAAGTTTCTAAAGAAGAAAAGTTATCGTGAATCATTTGTGAAAAAAATGTGAAATAAACTCCCATATAAAGAGAAATACACAAATTAAAAAGGTGTTACGTTATTACGTAACACCTTTTCTGAAGGATAAACTTCCTTTACTTCTCTTCCGGATAATCACAATACTCAATGATTGTTCCCTCTGTATCCGCTGGGTTAAGATAAATTAATCGTCTACCATGTTTATTAATTCGAAGGGTATGCTCTAACGTTCGAATGCCTTGTTCCTTTAATTCTTCTAAAGCTACATCTAAATCATCTACACGATACGCAACATGATGGACACCTTTCCCTTTTTGCTTTATAAATCGTGCTATTGGAGAAGTTGTATTATTCGTTGGCGCAAGTAATTCGATTCTATCACCATCAACTTCAAGAATAGCTACTTCGCTTTCAACACCGGGTGCTTCACTTACGTATCGATCTATTAAAGTTCCTGATAAAACCTTTTTATAAAAATGTATCGTACTATCTATATCACGAACTGCGATGCCGATATGATCAATTGTTTTTTTCATTTCATTTCCCCTACTACTTTATTTTTTCTCATTATTAATAGTAACAAAAAAAGTTATAGAATCAAATTCTATAACTTTTTAAATTCAACCTATTTTCTTATTCGCACTAGCTGCTGGTTGAACTTGATTTTTCGCTTTTAAAATGCTAATGCCATATCCGATAAATCCACCGATAATCGCTGGGAAGATCCAGCCTAATCCTACTTCCTGCATCGGAAGGAATTTAGTGAACACACGGCTTACTACTTCAATGTTAACTCCAGCTGCACTTAATCCATCAAATAAGCTGATGATAAACGTTACGATTAAACTCACTTGATAAACTTCAGCTCTTCCTTTGAATAATGAGTGGAAGAATGTTAAGAAAATCAACACGATTGCTAGTGGATAAATTGCTGTTAATACTGGAACAGAAACTGCGATTAATTGCGTTAATCCAACATTTGCAACAATAGCACTAAACACACATAACGTAATTGCAATTGCTTTGTAAGGAACATTTGGAAATAACTTATGGAAGAATGAAGAGCATGCTGATACAAGTCCCACACTTGTTGTTAAACAAGCAACTGTAATCATTAACCCTAATAATACTCCGCCATATGATCCGAAATAGTAGTTAGAAACTTTTGCTAATACTTCTCCGCCGTTTTCTAAATGTCCAAGCTTCGCAACGCTTGAAGCTCCCATATAAGAAAGAGCTGTATAAATAATTGCTAAAATAGATGCAGCGATCAGTGTTGCTTTTGCACAAACAACCATAATTTGTGTTTTCGTTTTCGCACCTTTTTCTTTAATTGCATTAATGATGATGATTCCGAATACGAATGATGCAAGCGTGTCCATCGTTAAGTATCCTTCTTGGAATCCTTTAAAGAATGCATGTGATGTATAAGCTTCCACTGGTGCTTGCATATCTCCAATCGGATGAATAAAAGCAACGATTACTAAAATACCGATGAATGTCAATTTAATTGGCGTTAATATTTTCCCAACAATATCGACAATTTTCGCAGGATTTAGCGAAAAAAAACAAGTGATGCTAAAGAATATAATTGTGAAAAGAATTAAAGGTGTAGAACCTAATCCCTCTGGCATAAAAGGCTTAAGACCAATTTCATAAGAAACATTTCCTGTTCTTGGTATTGCAAATAACGGACCGATTGCTAAGTATAAAACTGTTGTAAACACAATCCCAAACACTGGGTGAGCACGACTTGCTAATGACTGTAAATCATCTTTACCTGAAAAACCAAATGCTAATACACCTAGTAATGGTAAACCTACTCCTGTTACTAAAAATCCAGCGTTAGCAATCCATACATTCTCTCCTGCCGATTGACCTAGCATAGCTGGGAAAATTAAATTTCCTGCTCCAAAAAATAGTGCAAATAACATTAATCCAATAACTACTATGAACGAAAACGGTACTTTATTCGCCATAATATAACCCCCCATTCAAATTTCCTTATCTCATTTTCCAATTTTAACTAATTGAATTTTCTGAATATTTAATTTAAGTATCAACTA
>NZ_JBFPJI010000128.1:0-9432 GCF_040838205.1 Bacillus sp. S4 | reverse complement strand
ATATTATACAATTCGATTAGCGAATAAAACACTACTGAAATAGTGAAAAGGTAAATCGTATGAAGAAAGTTCTTTTGTAATTATCTAAAAAACTGACAATCTATATTTTCAGAAAGTACATAAACGAATTTATCTTTTTGTATTTCCAAATGATTGAATTGTTCGTTATGAAGTGAATTCATACAATTTAATCGATATTACGATATAAAAAATTATGAAGGAAGTGACTTTAGCATGGAAACGCTCGAATTGGCACGAATACAATTTGCATCTACAACGATTTTTCATTACTTTTTCGTTCCGCTATCTATTGGTTTAGCTTTTATCATTGCGTTAATGCAAACGTTGTATGTGGTAAAGGGACAAGAAGTTTATAAGAAAATGACAAAGTTTTGGACACAAATATTCCTTGTTAACTTTGCAGTAGGTGTTGTAACAGGTATTTTACAAGAATTTCAGTTTGGTATGAACTGGTCAACATATTCACGTTTTGTTGGTGATGTTTTCGGACCGTCATTGGCAATTGAAGGTTTATTAGCATTTTTCATTGAGTCTACATTCCTAGGTTTATGGGTATTCGGTGAGGATAAACTTCCAAAGCGAGTTCACCTTTTATGTATTTGGCTCCTTTCAATAGGAACAATGTTATCAGCATTTTGGATTTTAACTGCAAGTGCATTTATGCAGTCCCCGGTAGGATATGAAATGGCTGCAGATGGACGTGCGCAGATGAATGATTTCTTGGCGATTATTCAAAATCCACAACTATGGGTGCAATTCCCGCATACAATTACAGCGGCACTTGCAACAGGCGCATTCTTTATTGCTGGTGTTAGTGCATGGAAAATCGCAAAACAACAAGAGACTGAGGTGTTTAAGAAGTCTTTCCGAGTTTCTATCGTTGTTGGAACAATTTCAACAGCATTGGTATTATTTTTCGGTCATGCACAAGCGCAAAATTTAATTAAGACACATCCGATGAAAATGGCAGCAGCTGAAGCATTATGGAATACGAGTGAGGATCCAGCGCCATTTACAGTATTTGCAAAAATTGATACAGAGAAGAAAGAAAATTCGTTTGAAATTCAAATCCCTTATATGCTAAGTCTATTGTCATACGATAAATTTAGCGGTCAAGTAGAAGGAATGAATCAAATTCAAAAACAATATGAAGAAAAATATGGACCTGGAGATTATATTCCGCCAGTACATACTATGTTCTGGAGTTTTAGAGCGATGGTAATGAGTGGAACATTCATGCTTCTTCTAGGAGTGTACGGCTGGTTCTTATCAAGAAAAGATCGTTTAGCTGAAAAAACTTGGTATTTAAAATTAATGGTATATGCAATTGCACTACCGTTTATCGGAAATACAGTAGGTTGGATTATGACTGAAATGGGACGTCAGCCTTGGGTTGTCTTCGGTGTTATGAAAACAGAAGATGCAGTATCTCCAAATGTTTCATTTGGAGAAGTATTATTCTCTCTTGTTTCATTCACATCACTATATGTAATTATTGGAGGCATTACTGTTTACTTATTCGTTCGTATCATTAAAGGACATGCGAATAAGAAAACGAAAAAGGATTATCAGAGCCATGATCCATTTGATAAGGAGGAAGAGTATGTTATCTCTTAATGAGTTGTGGTTTCTAATTATCTCAACCTTATTCGTTGGCTTCTTTGTACTTGAAGGTTTCGATTTTGGTGTAGGAATCGTTTCAAGGTTTTTAGGAAAGAATGATTTGGAAAAGCGTATATATTTAAATACAATTGGACCGTTTTGGCACGCAAATGAAGTATGGCTTGTTTGCGCTGGTGGCGCTATGTTTGCGGCATTTCCGCACTGGTATGCAACTTTATTTAGTGGGTTCTACATTCCGTTTGTGTTTATGCTTCTTGCTTTAATTATAAGAGGCGTTTCCTTTAAATTCCGTGCGAAAATAGAAAACCATAAGTGGAAAAGTTTCTGGGATTGGGGCATGTTTATTGGAAGCATGTTACCTCCTATACTTTGGGGAGTTGCAATCGCAAACTTTATGACAGGTGTACCAATTGATGGAAGTAAAAATATGGTAGGCGGATTCATGAAATTACTTCACCCATTTGCGTTACTTGGGGGAGTTATGTTTCTTCTTCTATGTATTGTTCATGGTTTGCAATTCCTTACTATACGTACAACAGGAAAATTACGAGAACGCGCACGTATTGCCGCGACAAAGATTGCACCTTTTTCATTAATAACACTTCTTGTTTTTGCAGCTGTAGGGTTATGGAAAACAGATATTTTCACCGCACATGGTTCAGAGTGGCTAATGGTTCCAATTGGAGCTTTTGTAGCGCTATTTGTTTCTACTTTATTAAATAAAAGAAGAAGAGATGGTTGGGCCTTCTTTATGACAAGTTTAACAATCATTTTGCTAAGTGCAAGTGTGTTCATCGGTATGTTCCCGCGTGTCATGATTAGCTCATTAGGAGCGGTAAATGATTTGACAATTTATAATGCGGCATCAGGACCTTATGCATTAAAACTGATGAGCTATTTCTCTCTTGCTATTTTACCGTTTGTTATCGGTAGTCAAATATGGAGTTTCTATGTATTTAGACAACCTGTTAAGTCAGACAAAGATTTGGAGTACTAATGAAAAGAAAAAGAGGACTTCCGTCGTATCCTGGTAGCCGAGTTTTATATGTAACTTTAAGTCTTATTAGCATTTTAGAGGCGTGTAGTATCATTGCGCAGACAGTGTTTTTAGCACGAGCAATCACATTTTTATTTCAAGGAGAAACAGTACAAGCTGTGCTAAATGAAACTGTTTATTTTGGAATCATGTTCGCAGCACGCCAAATGTTGGTGCGAGCATCGCAAATATTGGTTGAGCGTTTCGCTGAAAAAACAGGATTGGCATTACGTAAACAGTTAATAGAAGCATATTTTACATTAGGGCCGAGATTTGTCCAAACGAATGGGACTGGCCATCTGGTTACTTTATCGATAGAAGGTATTGAGAAATTTAAAACTTATATTGAATTAACAATTCCTAAAATGATTAGAAGTAGTATCGTACCAGGACTAATTGTTCTATATGTTTTTATACTGGACATTAAGTCTGGAATCATTTTAGTTGTAACGATTCCAATTGTGATTATATTTATGATCCTTCTAGGATTAGCGGCGCAGAAAATGGCGGATAGCCAATATGAAACATATCGTGTACTTTCTAATCATTTCGTAGATACGTTAAAAGGATTAGAAACATTAAAGTATTTAGGGAAAAGTAAACAGCACGAAGGAAAGATTGAAAAAGTAAGTAAACGATATAGAAAAGCAACGATGCGTACTTTGCGAGTTGCTTTTCTTTCTTCTTTTGCATTAGATTTCTTTACGAGTTTATCAATTGCATTTGTAGCAGTTGGATTAGGGATACGGTTAATAGATGGGACAATTATACTGTTACCAGCTCTTACGATTTTAATTTTAGCGCCGGAATATTTTCTGCCGATAAAACAAGTTGGAGCGAATTATCATGCTACATTAGATGGACAACTTGCAATGGAGCAAATAGAAGAAATTTTACAGAAACAAAAAGAAATAGAAAAGAAAGATTCAAATGTAGATATAGTATGGAATTCTTCTAGTAGTTTGAAATTACAAGATGTAAAAGTAAATAATGATGAATCTGAAAAGGCTATATTAGAAGGAATTGATTTTACTTGGCAAGGTAACGGTGCTATAGGCATTATTGGTGAAAGTGGGGCAGGGAAATCAACGTTAATCGATGTGTTAGCAGGATTTCTCCCTCCTTCGGGTGGGAAGATGTTAGTAAATGGTGTGGAAATTGATGAATCTACTCGAGAAGATTGGCAAAAAAATATTGCTTATATTCCGCAACAACCTTATATTTTTCCACTTTCGTTAAAAGATAATATTTGTTTCTATGAAACGAATACACCTGATGAAGAGGTTGAGAGAGTTATAAATGAAGTGGGCCTTCGTTCGCTCGTTGCATCATTACCACATGGGATGTACGAAAGGATTGGAGAAGGTGGACGTATGCTTAGTGGCGGACAAGAACAACGTGTCGCTATGGCACGTGCACTTTTAAGTAAAAAGCCAATCATTTTATTAGATGAACCTACAGCACATCTTGATATTGAAACTGAATTTGAAATAAAGCAATCGATGTTACGTCTGTTTGAAGGTAAGTTAGTATTTCTTGCAACGCATCGTCTCCATTGGATGAAGCAAATGGATCATATTCTTATTTTAAATAAAGGGGAAATTAAAGAAAGTGGAACATATGAAGAGCTTTTAAAGAATGAGACATTACATTTTCATAGGGAAGAGAGGGGAGAGCGATGAGTAACTGGATTAAACCTCATATACAGCAAAATAAAGGTAGAATGACGTTGACTATTTTCCTCGGGTTTCTTGGAGTTAGTTCAGGTGCGATGTTACTTTTCATTTCAGGTTATTTAATTTCTAAATCTGCTCTCAGACCAGAAAATGTAATGGTTGTATATGTTCCTATAGTTGCAACGCGTGCGTTTAGTATAGGGCAAGCTGTCTTTCATTATTTAGAGCGTTTAGTAGGGCATGACGTCGTTCTACGAATTTTAGAAAAAATGAGGACAAAACTATATAGAATTGTAGAACCACAGGCGTTATTTTTACGCTCAAGATTTCAAACTGGTGATGTACTAGGTGTATTGTCTGATGATATAGAACATTTACAGAATCTATATTTACGTACAATATTCCCTAGTATATTAGCGTTAGTTGTATATAGCATTTTCGTACTTGTTATCGGTGCATTTGACTTAGTATTTGCACTTATCGCAGCTTGTATGTTAGCTGTTATTGTTTTTCTTCTTCCATTCGTATCACTACTTTTGATGAAACGACATCATGTTGCTTTGAAGCGAGGAAGAAATCGTTTGTATCAACAATTGACAGATGCTGTATTTGGGTTATCTGATTGGCAGGCGAGTGGTAGAAAAGATGAATTTATTAATGCGTATGTAGAGCAAAATGTCCAGCTGTTAAAGACAGAAAAGAGAGTGAAACGCTGGTACCATATTCGAGATAGTATCATTCATTTAATAGTAGGTATTGTAGTTATTTCGATGATTTTGTGGACTGGAAATCAAGCAGCAAGTGAACAAATTGCACCTACAGTTATCGCAGCATTCGTATTAATGACATTATCTGTGACGAATGTGCTTATTCCTGTATCAGATGCTATTGATCGAATTCCATCTTATGTAGAATCTGTTCATCGGCTTAATGGCGTAGAAAGTGATACCGCTTTAGATGATGGTAAGGAGTTACCTGGAGATAAAGAATACGTTGTACCAAAACATGTAGATATTGAACTGAGTAATGTGTCGTATAATTACCCGAATAGTAATGAATCCGTATTAAAAGATGTATCATTGCAAATAAAGGCAGGAAAAAAAATTGCTATTTTAGGTAGAAGTGGAACAGGGAAATCTACTTTACTAAAATTGTTAACTGGGGCACTACGTCCGGTGAGTGGCCAAGTTATATTGAATGGTGAACAAGCTCATACGGATTTTCTGTCAAAATATATTTCTGTATTAAACCAAAAACCACATTTATTCGATACGACAATTGGAAATAATGTGCGGATCGGTAAACCAGAGGCTAATGATGAAGAGATATGGAAAGCTTTAGAGAAAGCACAGCTAGCACCACACATTGCTTCTCTTCCTGATGGATTACAAACAAAAATGCATGAAATGGGAAAGAGGTTTTCTGGCGGAGAAAGGCAAAGGGTAGCATTTGGAAGAACTCTTATGCAAGAAGCACCGGCCATTGTACTTGATGAACCGACTATCGGTTTAGACCCTAAAACAGAATTAGCCTTAATAGAAACAATGTTTTCTGCAACAGAAGAAAAGACTGTTATTTGGATTACACATCATCTTGTAGGGATTGAACATGTAGATGAAGTGATTTTCCTTGATAGTGGTCAAATCGCTATGCAAGGTAGTCACGAACAGCTACTGAAAGAAAATGAGAAATATCGTAGGTTATATGAGCTTGATAAAGGTATATAAGAATGAAATGCAAAAAAACACAAATTCTTGGTAGTTCAAGGTTTGTGTTTTTTTGTATTTGTGGCTTATCATATAAGCCGTATAAGCTATTTGATCATGAAATGGTTATATATTGTTAGAAAGGGTGTTTAAAACCTATCCTTTCAAGGCAATACTTGAGCCATAGTGAATGGATTGTTGGAAGGCGTGATTATATGTTTGAAGAGGATGGCATTGTTTTAATTCTGGAGCCTGCTGATGAGCGGAATATGAGGAAATTTATTTTTACAGTACCGAAGTCAGTTTATGAAAAAAAAGAAATTTTATTACATTACGGAACACCTTTAGGCCAAGGATATACGGACATTATAGAAGATATTATTAGTGTACATATAGACATAGATATTATAACAGTAATAGGGCATGTGAGAGGATAAAGAGAAACTTTAATTAGTGAGAGTTATACGTATCTGGAAAACAGACGTACTTAAAATAAGTATGTCTGTTTTTATATTTAAATGAAGATAGTTTCGAGGTACATGTTGAACAGGATAATAATGATTTTTCTAGAATGTATAAGAGGAAGATTAAAAAATAAGATATGATGTGATAAGGTGTATAAGAAGAAAATAAAGTGTTTATAAATGAATAAAAGTATGACAATTATTTAGGAGGTCAAAATGAAGTTTACAAAAACAATGTTACTTTCAATTGTAGTTTCAATTGGTTTGATGGGATGTTCGCTAGTGGAGGAAGGGAAGAACTCCATAGATTACGCTCAAAAAGCGACAGACTATGTAAATGAAATAAGTGCATTTGCAAATGAAGCGCCAGCATTAGCTGAAAAGGCTGTTAATAATGGGGAAGCTCGAAAAGAACTAGAAACGAAACTTACTGAAATTAAACAAGATATACCAGCTTTTAATGAATTAACACCACCGGATGTAGCGAAGGATCTTCACCAGCAAATCGTCGGATATAATGAAAAGTTAAATACATTAATTGATACCTCTATGCAAAAAATAGAGGAAGGAAAAATGAATGTAGAGCAGTTTAAAAACTCTGAGCTTATGCAGACGATAGAACAAGTTCAGGATTTGAAAGATAAGGTTCAAAATTTAGGACAATAATAAAAAGATCCGTTTATCATAAACGGATCTTTTTATTATTGTATACAATAGATGATTACACCAATGACAATAATAATGTTGCCAATGATTTTTCGCTTCGTTATTTTCTCTCCTAGGAAGTACCAACTAAAAATTAAAATGATGATATAACTTAATGATTCTAATGCAGATGCTTGCTTTAATGCTAAGCCTTTTAAGGTGATTACATTTAATCCGACATTAATTATAAATTTGTCTTTAAAATATAAAACAATAGAAGGCCATACGTAGCTTTAGAGTTGAAGATAGTAGAGGTAGTAGAGGTAGTAGAGGTAGTAGAGGTAGTAGAGGTAGTAGAGGTAGATTTTCCACTGTTCTATAATTTGTATCGTTTTATTTGTTGCATCCATCTCTACTTGAATACCTATTGGTAAAGTAACCATTGGATGAGTATGACAACAATCAAAATCGGCTAGAAAAGGAAGCTTTTGATTTTGTAATACTTCTAATAGTATTTCGTAAGGATTTCTATTTGTACCACAATCATCAAATTGCTCATGTTTTCCAAGGATGATACCTGAAACTTTATCAAAAACGCCGTTAATTTTAAGTAATGAAAAACTTCTTTCGATAGTAGCTGCATCTTTTGAGCTATCTTCAATAAAGAGAATGTCACCTTCTTGAATATGTGGCATATAGGGGCTACCCCAAATACCTTGTATAGTGTTTAAATTCCCACCAATTACTGAAATCCAATTGTTCGGTCGAAGATCTTTTTCTTTCGTTTTTTCTTCCCAATTAATAAATTCATCTGACCAAAATAACGGCTGGTTTATGTCGTAAGGAAGGTGTTGATCAGTTAATAAAGTATCCGCAAAATATTTGTATGTGCAATCTACGAAAGGCTCAAATTCACCAAAAGAAGGAACGAGTGCTGGACCATAAAATGTAGGAATTCCTGTTTTTGCATAAATTCCTAGTAATAATGCTGTTGCGTCTGAATAGCCAATCATTATTTTAGAGTTTTTTTGAAAAGAAGCATAATCAATATAAGGTAATAATGAATTTGAATTCATTCCCCCAATTGTCGACATGATACAAGAAACGTTAGGGTTTCTAATCAATTCATTTAGTTCCTCAGCACGATCTTTAATGCTCCCTGAACGATAATAATCATATTGACCTGTTAGTGAACCTTCTAATATATGAAATCCTTTCTTTTGTAAGTATAATTTTGCTCGCTCAAATCTCTTTGGAGAAGTATGGGTTACTGGTGAAGAGGGAGAGTAGATGCCAATTGTATCGCTATATTTTAATGCTTTTGGAAGTATCATTTGTATAAATCCTTTCTATTATATAGTGTTTTTGTGCTTAGATGTTATTGAATATTCTTATATTTTGTTGTTTTTAGTGTAACATACATGAAAAGAGAAAGAGGTTGAAATTATAATTGCTGTAGATGAATAAATATGCTTTTTACCTTGACGATATAAAGTAATTGTTGTTATGGTTAAACATGAGTGTATAAAAGGTTTGCTAAAGGAGTTTTAGAATGAAGCAGTTAAAATGGGGAAGATTAACAATCCCATTAGTAGTAATTCTGGGTATATGTTGGTTCTTTTTTCAAGGAGTTCAAAAGAGTGAAACAAGTTTAGATACTCAGCCTTTACAAGTGGCAGAGCTACCTAAAATAGGGCTATCTGAAAAAGTAGTTCCACCAAAATATATACCACCAGAAATTGATGTAAAAGCAGCTATTATTATCGATGCGAGTGATGGAGATGTTATTTATCAAAATAATGAAAATGAAGCTGTTGCCCCTGCTAGTATGTCAAAAATGATGACAGCATATCTCGTTTTAGAGAGTATACATAATGGGAAAGTCCGCTGGGAAGATCCAGTGAAAATAAGTGCAAAATCGGCACAAACAGAGGGTGCAAAAATCCCAATGCAAGTAAATGATACGTTAACTGTTAAAGACTTATATCATGCGTTAATGATTGAATCGGCTAATAATTCGGCTGTCGCTTTAGCAGAACATGTAGCTAAGACGGAAAAAAACTTTGTTCAACTTATGAATGAAAAGGCTCAGCAGTTAGAAATGTCAGATAAAGCTAAATTCGCGAATGCTTCCGGATTACAGGAGCCCGACGGAAGTGAAACAAAAATGACAGCAGCTGACGTAGCGAAATTAGCGTATCATCTTATAAAAGACTATCCAGAGATATTAGAAGTGACTCACTTACGTCAAAGTCAGTTAG
>NZ_JBFPJI010000127.1:0-9543 GCF_040838205.1 Bacillus sp. S4 | reverse complement strand
CTAAATATAGTGGACGATTTCTTTATGATTTTAAGTCAACTGCTATCACCTGAAACTGAAGATCAAAATAAAAATGAGCATATGGATTGGATTTCTTTGGATGTCCTTGTCGTAGAAGAAAACATACATGCCACGATTCTAATTCACATGCAAGAAGCAACCATAAATATCGATGAATCAGAATGTATACCAATCTAAAACAAAGAATATTTTCAAAAATATTACAAATCAAGACAGTATATTGCAAATTATTAGAATATTCTTTATTATATAAACGTTGTAACGTATTTAATATTGGGGAGGAATGGGGATGAAGAAAAAGCCTTTTAAAGTGCTGTCTACGCTTGCGGCGACAGCTGTGCTTAGTTGCACATTTGGATTTGGTAGTCAATCTGTTTATGCGGCGACGCCGTCTAATGTAGGAGCTTTAAGTCCAATTGATGAAAATTTAATTCCAGAGGAGCGCTTAGCAGATGCGCTCAAGAAACGCGGTGTAATTAGTGAATCTACGTCGAAAGAAGACACATTAAAAGCTGTTGAAAAATACGTAGAGAAGAAAAAAGGCGAAAATGCTGGAAAAGAACCAGCAGCGGGGGACAGTGTTACGAGAGAAGCTTCTGATTTTTTGAAAAAGGTTAAAGATGCAAAAGCAGATGAGAAAGAAAAAGCAAATCAACCTATTAGTGGCCCGGTAGCTGGACAAGAGCCGGTTAAAGGGGGATTAAACGGCAAAGTACCAACTACTTCAGCGAAGCAAAAACAATATAACGGTGATGTTCGTAAAGATAAAGTTCTTGTATTGCTAGTAGAGTTTGCTGACTTTAAGCATAACAATATTGATCAAGTACCAGGTTATATGTATTCAAATGATTTTAATCCAGAACATTATCAAAAAATGTTATTTGGTAATGAGCCGTTTACACTCTTTGATGGTTCAAAAGTCCCAACATTTAAACAATATTATGAAGAGCAATCTGGTGGTAGTTATACAGTCGATGGGACAGTAACAAAGTGGTTGACAGTTCCAGGTACAGCAGCGGATTATGGTGCAGATGCAGGAGATGGCGGTCATGATAATAAAGGACCAAAAGGACCTCGTGATTTTGTAAAAGAGGCATTAAATGCAGCTGTAGAAAGTGGTATTGATTTATCTGAATTTGACCAATACGATCAATATGACAATAATGGTGATGGCAATAAAAACGAATCAGATGGTCTTATTGATCACTTAATGGTCATTCACGCTGGAGTTGGGCAAGATGGAGGCGGTGGTAGACTAGGTGATGATGCAATTTGGTCACATCGCTGGAACCTTGGAACACCATATCCAATTGAAGGAACAAAAGCAAAGGTTGATAACTGGGGCGGCAAAATGGCAGCATACGACTACACAATTGAGCCAGAAGACGGAGCAGTTGGTGTATTCGCACATGAATTTGGTCATGATTTAGGTCTTCCAGATGAGTATGATACGAAGTACTCAGGATCAGGTGAGCCAATTAATTCTTGGTCTGTTATGAGCGGCGGCAGCTGGGCTGGTAAAATTGCAGGTTCAACGCCACCGAGTTTCTCTCCGCAAAACAAAGAGTTCTTTCAAAAGAACATGGGTGGAAACTGGGCAAATATTGTAGAGATTGACTATGATAAATTAAATCGCGGTATAGGTCTTGCGACGTACTTAGATCAAAGTGTAACGAAATCAGCTCGTCCTGGTCTGATTCGCGTTAACTTACCAGATAAAGATGTAAAAGGTATTCAGCCTGCATTCGGTAAGAAATATTACTATAGTACAAAAGGTGATAATCTTCATACAACAATAGAAACGCCAGTGTTTGATTTAACAAATGCAACAATGGCGAAGTTTGATTACAAATCATTGTATGAAATTGAAACAGATTATGACTTCCTTGAAGTACATGCAGTGACAGAGGATGATAAGAAAACGTTAGTGGATCGAATTGGCGAAAAGAATGTGAAAAATGGTCTAGACACAACGGATGGTAAATGGGTAGATAAGTCATATGACTTAAGCCAATTTAAAGGACAAAAAATAAAACTGGTATTCGAATACATTACAGATGGTGGTTTAGCACCGAACGGTTTTACTCTTGATAACGCTACATTAACTGTAGATGGAAATGTTGTGTTCTCTGATGATGCAGAAGGCGAAGCGAAATTAAAATTAAATGGTTTCGTTACAGCAAACGGTTTTGATAAGAAGAAACATAACTATTATTTAGAGTGGAGAAACTACGCTGGTGCTGATCAAGCGTTAAAATATAGCGGTGGTGTACCGTATAATACAGGTCTTGTTGTATGGTATGCAGACTCTAGCTTTACAGATAATTGGGTAGGTATGCATCCAGGCGAAGGTTTCTTAGGGGTTGTTGACTCTCACCCAGAGGCAATTGTTGGAACGCTAAACGGCAAACCAACTGTTAAAAATAGTACACGATACCAAATCGCAGATGCTGCGTTCTCCTTTAACCAAACGCCAGCATGGAAAGTTGTATCTCCAACACGCGGAACATATGATTACAAAGGGTTACCAGGTGTAACGAAGTTTGATGATTCTAAATCGTATATGAACGATTTAATCCCAGATGCAGGACGTAAAGTACCGAAGTTTGGATTGAAATTTGAAGTAGTTGGACAAGCAGATGATAATACTGCAGGTGCAGTTCGTTTATATCGTTAATAATGGAGAAGCTGTTGAAGAGGATTTCTTTCAACAGCTTTTTTCATAGGAACATAAATTTCAAGTTATTAATAATAATAGTAACTACTCAGCCATATATTTCATTTAGAAGTTTGTTGATGTTCAGATTGATTAAATCATGTTTCTATGCAGGCAAGCTTATTTTTTTAAGCCAGCTGCATAAAAGGGTCCATGAACTGCGATTGTTGATAAAATACGAGCAATTTCCTCCGGTGTTTCTTTTTGTCCATTATTTAACCATTGCTGAATGACACCTATATGAGCAGATGCCATATAAGAAGCTAAGTATTGACTTGGAACAAGTAAATTTTCCTTATTAATGAGAGCGCCATTCGTATCTTCAAATAGTGTTTTCCACATGAAGTCTTTCAATTTTGTTTGGAAAGATAAATCTCCTTTTGGGCTTAGTACAGCTTTCATAAAATCACTATTTTCGTTTAAAAATTCAAGGATAGAAGTGATAAGTACAAACGGCGTTGTCGGAGAAGGATTTGATCCAAGTTCAGCAATCATCTTTATTGCGATAAGTAAAATGCCGATTAGTACACGAAAAGAAAACTTCATATTAAAAATAAAACAAATAGTAACAGGAGCTATCGCGGCGCTTGTAATTGGATTTGGACTGACGTGGATCGCAGACGGAATGGTAGGATTAAATATCCCGAATTTCATGGATACAGCTTTATTTTTATCCATTACATCATTTAGTTTCTTCTTAATGATTTCGGTTGTTCTTTCATTAATGGGATTAAAGGGAATAGGTATATTTGCACTGTTACTTTTCTTTGGTGCACCGCTATTGGCGCTAGCGCCTGAAATAATGTCGCCATTTTATCAAGACTGGATTTACTCTTGGTTACCGATGCGATTCATGATAGAAGGTCTAAGAGAAATATTCTTCTTCGGAAAAGGATTAGCTTGGAATACGCCACTTACTGTGCTCGTTTGGATTGGTGTAGTAAGTATGGTTATCATACTTGGAACAGCTTTAAAGCGTAGTGTAGGAAAGGAACATAAAACTGAAGTAAATGCTTGAAAAATAGTAGAGGAAAAACCGTTTCACTAGTAGTGGGGCGGTTTTTTCATGTTGAGATATAAGCTAGGTAACATAGAAGAGATATTTAAGATGTAGTAGTTAATTGTGTTATATAATGTATGAAAACGCAATTGATCAAGGGTTTTATGTTGAATATGTTACAGATGAAAATGATGGAAGAACTCGTTTATCCATGTGATAGGTATATAAAGGGGGAAGTAAATGAATCATATTACTGCTGATTTAGTTAAAAAGTTAATACAAGAGCAATTTCCTAAATGGGCACATTTAGAAGTGAAACCTGTAAAGCTTAGCGGGAACGATAATAGAACATTTCATTTAGGGGACGGGATGAGTGTCAGGTTGCCAAGTGATGCAGCATATGTACCACAAGTAGAGAAAGAAAACAGTTGGCTTCCTATATTAAGTAAGGAACTTTCTTTACCAATTTCTGCACCAATTGCGAAAGGGAATCCTTCTGAAGAGTATCCGTGGCCTTGGTCTATTAATAAATGGATAGAGGGAGAAACGGTTACGAAAGAAAATGTTCGTGACTTAGATGAGTTTGCGGCGGACTTAGGCTCATTTTTAATAGAGTTACAATCAATTGATGCGAGTAACGGGCCAGTGGCTGGAGAACATAATTTTTACCGAGGCGGGTTTATATCTGTATACGATGAAGAGGCAAGAGTAGCCATTGAAAATAATAAGGATGTTTTTGATGAGACATTATTAAAACATTTTTGGGATTTAGCACTTAGGTCAACATGGGACCATAAATCAGTTTGGGTTCATGGAGATGTTGCACCGGGTAACTTACTTGTTAAAGATGGAAAGCTTTGTGCCGTAATTGATTTTGGTATTTTAGGAGTAGGAGACCCTGCTTGTGATGCAGCGATGGCATGGACATTTTTTCATAAGAATAGTAGAAAGGTATTTAAAGAAGCATTACGTATGGATGAAGAAACGTGGAATAGAGCGAGAGGGTGGGCGCTTTGGAAGGCGTTAATTACATATGATGCGCATAGGGGGAGTAATGAGAAAGTAGCAGAAGAATCTTATCGTGTGATTCAAGTGACTGTGGATGATTATGCAGGGGAATAGAAAAAAGCCTATTTTGATCGTATATTTCAAAATAGGCTTTTTCATATGATTAAATATTAGGAATAGAAAGAAGGATTCTAACGTTATTGTACAGAATATTTAGATAATAGGAGGTGTCGAATTTTGAGTGAAATTGAATTAAAAAGTAATGTAATTAAGACAGGGCGAGAGAAGGGGATTATTCTTCGGTTTATACTTGCTAGTCTAGTTGGGGTGTTTATGTTTTTCGTACCAGTTACGATAAACGGTGCTTCGTCTATTATGATTGATCATATTGTATCGTGGATTCGGACTTCAGTTCCTTCTGTAGTACCATATTACGCATTACTTGTAATGATAATTGGTGCGATTTATCCATTTTATACGAAGAAATGGAATGCATCTATTGTAGAAATTTGTTTTTCTATTTTAAAAGTAGTAGGTGTTGTTTTTGGCGTATTATATTGTTTGAAAGTAGGACCAGCTTGGTTCTTTTCGCCAGATGTTGGCCCGTTTTTGTATGAGAAGTTAGTTATATCAGTAAGTTTACTCGTTCCAATTGGCTCGGCATTTTTAGCGTTATTAGTCGGGTACGGATTGCTTGAGTTTATCGGCACGTTTTGTCGTCCGATTATGAGACCGTTATGGAAAACACCTGGGCGATCAGCAATTGATGCGGTTGCTTCATTTGTAGGAAGCTATTCGTTAGCCTTATTAATTACTAACCGCGTTTATAAAGAAGGAAAGTATACGACGAAAGAAGCAGCGATTATCGCAACAGGCTTTTCAACAGTATCCGCAACATTTATGATCATTATCGCAAAAACACTAGACATTATGCATTTATGGAATGTTTATTTTTGGACTACGCTTGTTGTAACATTCATCGTGACTGCTATCACCGTAAGAATCCCGCCACTTAGTAGAAAACCAGATACATATATTACGAAAGAAGGATTCCCAGAGCCCGTTTATAAAGAGAAAATGTTAGAGCGAGCTTGGGAAGATGCGTTAGAAGTATCAAAATCTGCACCGAGTATTATGAAAAATATCGCAGTGAATTTAAAAGACGGATTTATAATGACGATGGGGATTTTACCATCTATTATGTCAGTAGGATTAATTGGTATCGTCTTGGCAAAGTTTACGCCAATATTTGATTGGGTTAGTTATATTTTCTACCCATTTACATGGGCTTTACAGCTCCCAGAAGCGGAACTAGCTGCTAAAGCAGCATCAGTTGGTATTGCAGAAATGTTTTTACCTTCTCTTTTAGTTGTAAGTGCACCACTCGTGACAAAGTTTGTTATTGCGGTTGTTTCGGTGTCATCTATATTGTTTTTCTCCGCATCAATCCCTTGTATATTATCAACAGATATTCCGTTAAAAGTATCTGAACTTATTATTTTATATGTGCAAAGAACGATTTTAACGTTGTTGATTATTACACCGATTGCATACATACTTCTATAATGAATGAACTCGCTTTAAAGAAAAGCGAGTTTTTTAATGGTATTCGTTTTAAAATATATAGATAATACGTTATTGTTTTGTATGATATAGTTACAAGAGGGGAGGGGTAATAAATGGAAATTGTTCACGAAAGAGCAAAGTTACGGTTAATAGATAGCAATGATGTCGAAAAAATGTTTTCAATCGTGGAAGGAAATCGAGATATTTGGGCGTATTTAATCTCTAAAATGGATACTGTTCAAGATATGCAGCAATATGTTCAAAAGGCGATAAAAGCTTATGGGGCAGGTAAAGATTTGCCATTTGTTGTTGTTGATGAAAAGACGAATGAAATAGTAGGGAGTACACGCTTATATAACATTTCAGTTGAAGATAAGACAGTGGAATTAGGGCAAACGTGGTATGACCCGAGTGTACAGCGTACGAGTATGAATACAGAATGTAAGTATATGTTATTACAATATGCTTTTGAAAAATTGCATATGCGGAGAGTACAAATTAAGACGGATGCCCGAAATGAAAAAGCACAAAGAGCAATTGAAAGACTCGGCGCAGTAAAAGAGGGGGTACTTAGAAACGAAAGAAAATTACCGAGTGGACATGTTAGAGATGCAGTTGTATACAGTGTTATTGCAAGTGAATGGCCAGCTGTAAAAGAACGGTTATTAGAAAAATTAGAGTCGTATAAAGAAAAACGATAATTCATATTAAGAAAGGTGTATTGATCGTCAAGATGAAAAATATACCTTTTTTCTTACAAAACAGTTACTTCTTTTGTTTCATCATTCCATTATGATAAAAAATTCGTTACAATGTAGTTGTATGGTAATAAACTTATAAATTATACAAATGTAATGAAACCGCAAACGAAAAATGAATTGATAATCCTCAATTTTAAATGAAAACCCTTTAATGAATATATATGACAAGAAAAATTCCTTCTTTTAAACAAATTCAAACAAAATGATTTGATATATACGTTTTTATATAGAAGTATGGATGATGTACGGAGGCAGTTATAAATGAAAGAAAATAAGAAAAGTAAGAAAAGAAGAATCTTGCAAGTATTCTTGCTTATGATTTGTTCTATTATTTTATATGTAAGTTATGCAGCTTACGATATTTGGAGTTATCGCTTTAAAACAGATGATGGTGTGAAGACAGATGCTGGCATTGTGCTGGGAGCAGCTTCATGGAACGGAAAACCATCTCCTGTATTTAAAGAAAGAATTAATCATGCAATTTCTTTATATAAGAACGGTAATATTAAAAAGATTATTTTCACAGGTGGTACAAAGTTTGAGGCAGAGCTTGAGGAAGCGCGTACTGCTAGAGTGTATGCACTGAAACATGGTGTAAAAGATGAGGATATTTTAATTGAAACAAAATCTCTTTTCACAGAGGAGAATTTAAAGAATGCAAAGCAAGTTGGAATAGAGAACGGAATACACACATATACGATCGTGAGTGATCCACTTCATATGAAACGTGCGATGAAAATTGCAAAACATCTTAAAATTGAAGCGTATGCATCACCAACTCCAACGTCAGCGTATAAAACGTTAGATACAGAAATCCCTTTCTTTTTTAAAGAATTATGCTCGTATATTGGATATGTAACCTCTTTGCCATTAAAGGCATTGAAAGGGGATTAATATAAGAAAAGAATCTATCCTTTCATATAGGAACTTTTCTTATTGTTCAAAAGCATTGTATTTTTATCGGAATAGTGAAACAATAGAGAGGTAACTTCATATAATCATAATGACAAAATGAACGGTTTATGAATCGAACATAAAGGAGATTATGTATGGCACTCTCATTTGTTGAAACAGAAGAACAATCTTTAGTTATTGAGAAAATAAATAAATTGATTCCGAAGTTCATGGAAAGGGAGCATCAACTAAGTGAATTAGGATCATTTCCGTATGAAAATATTAATAATTTGAAAGATATCGGATATACGAAATTAACGTTGCCAAAAGAATTGGGAGGCAATGCGATTTCTTTATATGACTTCGTTTTATTTCAAGAGAAAATAGCAGAAGGATGCGGTGCCACCGCATTATCAATTGGATGGCACCTTGGCATTGTAAAGGAATTAGCTGAAAATCGCTCTTGGAATGAGGAAATGTTTACTTGGTTTTGTGAAGAAGTACGTAATGGTGCGCTTTTTAATAGAGCTGCAACAGAACCGAATACGGGGAGTCCTACGCGCGGCGGGAAACCAGAGACGTTAGCTGTCAAAAAAGGTGAGAAGTGGATTATAAATGGAAGAAAAACGTTTACGACAATGGCGCCAGTACTTGATTATTTTATCATTTCAGCAAGTATTGAAGGCCAGGAAGAAATCGGAGAGTTTGTCATTCCAAAGAATACGATAGGCGTAATAATTGAAGAAACGTGGGATAGTATCGCAATGCGAGGAACTGCGAGCCATGATCTTGTTTTACAAAATGTAGAGATACCAGATCGCTTTTTCACTGATATAAAGGGTTCAAAGGTTAAAGCTAAGGGGATTGGCTGGTTACTTCATATACCAGCATGTTATTTAGGAATTGCACAATCAGCAAGAAATTATGCAGTTCAGTTTGCGGGATCATACAAGCCAAATAGTTTAAATCATTCTATTAGTTTATTACCGAATGTTAGAAGATTAGTTGGAGAATTAGAACTTGAGCTTATGCAAGCTCGCGTCTTTTTATATCAAATTGCGAAAAAATACGATGAGGCAGAAGATAAATTATCATTGCAAGCCGAACTAGCAGCTGCGAAATATGTTGTAACGAACGCGGCAATATCTATTGTAGATAAAGCAATGCGCATCGTAGGGGCGAAAAGTTTATCAGAAAAAAATCCGCTTCATCGCTATTATTTAAACGTCAGAGCAGGACTACACAATCCGCCGATGGATGATGCAACACTATCTATGCTGGCGGATGCGGCGTTTCGGTCGTAATGAAGAAATATAAAGTTTGTTCCGTTCTGGAACAGACTTTTCGTTGTCGGTGAATCAGTATTCTATGTTGAATCGTTGATATATTTAGAGTTGTGATAGATATATTTGAAAAATCGTTGATATAATTCCATGTATTATGTCATTGTTCAAAGAATAGGGAATTAATGAACTAGAGATAACGAACCGTATTTTTGTAAGAATCATATATTTTTCTCCCTTTATAAGAATATAAGAATGTATAATCACTAGAAAAACATAACATATATTCCATTT
>NZ_JBFPJI010000126.1:0-9545 GCF_040838205.1 Bacillus sp. S4 | reverse complement strand
AAAACTGCACCTCCAGTTGTTAGACTGTGTCTAACAACTGGGGTGCAGTTCATTCTTCCTTGCAGGATGCTCTTTTGGTATTTATTGTTTATTTATCCGAAAGTGATTACATGGAGAACATTTAAAAGGAAACTTTTCTAGACAATTAAAGTTTGTTGCGCAAATTTGTTCTATCGTTGGAACGAATGGAATAACAACCATGTTACTTTCCATTATTTGTGTAACAGGTGGTAACACTGTACCTATTTGATATTCAAAACGAATATTTGCTGTATTAATATAATTACCTGAACCAATTGGTGCTTGCTCGACTGCTACTTGAAAGGAAACCTTGCGCGCTTCACCAGGATTTAAATTACCTATAATAAATCCTAGTGCAGGGCTTGCATTTGGTACTGGTGCACTATCGACCGTTACACTTTCAGGGACAAATCGAACACTACTATCTAACATATCTTGAAAACGAATATTTTGTATCGCTGTATCCCCCGTATTCGTAATAACTGTCGTAAACGTAATAACATCGCCTATCGTTGCTGTTTGATGATCTGCCGTTTTTACAACTGTCGTTGAGACATTCTGAGGAATAAACGGGATAACAACTGTGTTGCTATCGCCTTCAACTACTACAGGCGGCTCATTAGGATTTACAGTTGCGAGCCCATCCGCTGTAGCAGTATTTGTAACTAAATTATTTATTTGCCCTCCTGTTATTACAACTTGGAAATTAATAATTGCTGCATCATTTGGCTGAAAATCACCTAACGGAATACCAGTATTCGGATTGGCAAATGGAAGAGGCACATCATTTACCGTTACCGTGCCATTTATAAATAACGTATTCGGATCAATGATATCTGTTAAAACAATATTCGTCACAGGAACTGTACTATCATTTATAACAGCAATTCCATAAGTGACAACATCTCCTACCATCGCTACTTCAAAGTTTGCTCCTTTTGCAACAAATAAGATTGCAGTATTTACCGTTACAATAACTGTATTACTCGTGTCCATCACTGTAACTGGCGGCTCTCCTGGTACTAAAATATATTCTGCTAACGCCCCAGCAACGTTCACTACTGTACCACCATCTGGAAAACTTGTAATCGTAGCTTCGTATGTCACAATCGCCGTCTCACCGACTGGAATGTCTAAAATCGTAAATCCAACCTGCGGATTTACTCCTGGACGTGCTACTCCATTTACCGTTACACTATTTGGTACAAAAACAGCTTCCTGAGATAAGACATCGATAAATTGAACATTCATTGCATCAGCCGTACCAGTATTTAATATACGAACACGGTACATTACCGTTTCTCCTACTCCAACAATTGAATTGTCTACTTCTTTCAGCATATCTAAACTGCCTCTATTTACTGGTGTTACTGTCGTATTACTTGAATTCGTAATTGTAAACGGCAGTTCTCCTGGAATCAATTCGAAATCACCCGTTACTCTCGCTGTATTCATAATGCTACTAGAAGGTGGAATTTCGATTACATTTACTTCAAATGTGATTAATACGCTATCCCCTACTGCAAGATCCGGTAATGAAAAGCCTACAAAAGGATTTAAACCTACTTGCGGAATCCCATTTATCTCCACACTTCCTGGAACGAATTCTAAATCAGGTGATGTAACGTCAATAAACTGAACATTTGTCGCAGTTACCGTTCCCGTGTTTGTAACTTGCACACTATAAGTTAACGTATCCCCTAATCGTGTTGCTTGCTTATTTACAGTTTTTATGACACTGAATCGGCCTCTATTTACCCTTGTTATCGTCGTATTACTCGGCTCTGTTACTACAACTGGTGGTTCTCCTGGCACTAAAGTAAAGCTCCCTGTTATATTTGCAACATTCGTAATTGTTCCTGACGATGGGATGGTTGTAACTGTCGCTTGAAACGTCACTATAACCGTGTCACCAACGAGTATATCTCCAACTTCAAATCCAGTAATCGGATTTAAGTTTGGTTGCAGAACTCCATTTACTGTTACACTATTCGGTACAAATGACGCTCCTGCTGAAATCGTATCAATAAACTGAACATTATTAGCTGTTACTGTTCCCGTATTCGTTATTTGTATCGTATACGTTAATACATCTCCAACTAGAGTAGCGGCTCTATTTACTTGTTTAATAACATTAAAGCGTCCTCTATTTACAGTTGTGAGTGTTGTATTACTTGGCTGATTTACTATAACTGGTGGTTCTCCTGGTACTAATATAAAGCTTCCAGTAACATTTGCCGTATTGGCAATCGTTCCGTTTGATGGAACACTAACAACTATTACCTGAAACGTGACTTCTACACTTTCACCTGGATTTATATCTGGAAGTAGGAATCCATTATTAGGATTGAATCCAGGTTGTAACGCACCGTCTATCGTTACACTGTCTGGTACAAATGTTATAGAGGAAGGTAGTACATCACTATATTGAACATTCGTCGCTGTCACTGTTCCCGTATTTTGAACTACTGTTGTATATGTGATTGTATCGCCTACTGCAACAATCGGCTGACTTACCGATTTTAAAACATTCAAACCAGATTCATTTATTTTAGTTAATGTCGTATTACTTGTCGTCGTTTCAGTTATAGGTGGCTCTGTTTCACTTACAGCAAATGTAGCTGTAACGTCTACAAAGTTAACAACTGTTCCCCCTTCTGGTATGCTCGTTACCACTTCCTGATATGTGACAAGTACAAAATCATTTACAGGGATATCGGGAACTGTAAATCCGATAAAAGGATCTAATCCCGGCTCTGGTACCCCGTTAATGCTCACACTTCCTGGTACAAATGCTACCCCAGTAGAACTAGAATCGATAAATTGAACATCTGTTGCTGTCACTGTTCCAAAATTAAAAATCAGTACATCATAAGTCAAAACTTCTCCAACTGTCGCTACTTCTTTATCTACTATTTTTAATGGGAAAATAAAAGCTATATTAATTGTCGTAACGACTAAATTCGTTAAAATTGTTTGCGTAATCGGCGGTTCCATTGGATTCGGTTGTGAAGTAAATGTAACATCTGCATCATTTAATATGACTTCATTATCAGGAATCGCTGTAATCGTCACTTGGAACGTTACAGAAATACTCCCACTAGGATTTAATAACGGAATAACTGTAAATCCTTGTTCTGGATTTAAACCAAGTTGTTGGATTCCACCTATCGTTACACTATTTGCAACAAATGTTGTTCCTTCTGGAATTACATCTTGGAAGAGCACATCTGTAACAGGAATAATGCCTATATTCGTTATTAGAACGGTATACGTTAATACATCACCAACGGCTCCAGTGGCAACATTAACTGTTTTTGTAGCGGTCACTTCCCCTGGAGGTGGTAACGGTATAGTCACGACCGTCGTATTACTAGAATTTGTCGTTGTTACAGGTGGTTGTAAAGGATTTAATAAGAAAGTGGCTGTAGCAGCTGCTGTGTTTAATACCGCTCCGCGTGTAGACGGCGCAACTACTGTAACTTGGAACGTAACCGTCAATGATGTTCCAGCTGCAATATTAGGAAGCGCAAAACCTACATTTGGATCAAATCCAGGTTGAGAAGTTCCATTTATCGTTACACTATTTGCGACAAATGTTGTTTCTGGAGCAACTGTATCAATGAAGGAAACATTCGTTGCTATAACTGTTCCGTTATTTCGAATGACAACAGAATACGTGTAAGTTTCTCCAAGTGCTGCTTGTTGTACAGATGAAGATTTTTGTATATTTAACTGTGCTGTATTTACTTGTGTCACTACAAAATTACTATTCGTAACAGTCGTTATAGGAGGACCTGCTGGATTTATAAGAAAACTTGCCGTCACGTTTGATTGATTTCTTATATTTCCACCACTTGGAACACTAGTCACTGTAACTTGAAACGTAATTGTAACGGTTTGCCCAACTGGAATATTCGAAACTGGAAAACCTACCGCAGGGTCTGCTCCTTGCTGAACAACACCATTTATCGTTACACTATTCGCGACAAATGCAGCTCCGGCAGGTATCGGATCTTGAAAAATAATATTTGCTGCAGGAACAGTTCCTGTATTTTGAATACGAATCGTATATGTTAACGTATCTCCTACACCTGCTTGCGGCGTATTTACACTCTTCATTACATTAATTGAACCTACATTTACTCGTGTCACAACGATATTACTAATCGTTACAATTGTAATCGGTGGCTGCAATGGACTTACTTGAAAATCAGCAGTTACATTTGCATTATTCGGAAGTACCCTGTTCGCTGGCACACTTGTGATCAACACTTGGAAAGTGACAGTTACCATCCCTCCTACTGGAATATTAGCAAGTGGAAATCCAGTTGTTGGGTTTAAACCTGGTTGAGAGATCCCGTTTATTGTTACACTATTCGCAACAAACGTTGTACCAGCTGGAATTGGATCAAGGAATGATACATTTGTCGCTGCTACTGTTCCACTATTTTGTATACGAACTGTATACGTTAACGTATCTCCTAAACCCGCCTCAGTAGCGCTTACACTCTTCATTACATTTAACCCTGAAGAATTCACGACTGTCATAACAGTATTACTCGGCACCGTCACAGTAATTGGTGGCTCTGTTGGATTTACAAGAAAATCTCCGGTGACATTCGCATTATTTACAACATTATTTCCCATCGGGATTTCATCAATTAATACTTCAAATGTAACAGTCACACTCTCACCAGTAGGCAAATCATTTAATGTAAATCCGAATTCCGGATCTGCCCCTTCTTGTAAAACTCCATTAACAAATACACTATTTTCAATAAATAACGTCTCTTGCGGAATGGCATCTTGGAAAAATACATTTGTAGCTGGCACACTTCCTGCATTTATTATTTCAACTGTATATACTAAAATATCCCCTACAGTTGCAACACCAGTATTCACAGATTTTACAACTTCAAAGCTCCCTGTTTGTACAGCCGTATTCACGACGTTACTCGGAACAGTAATAGTAACCGGTGGTTCATTCGGATCCACTTGAAAATTCGCGGATACAGTTGCACTATTTAAAATATCTTCATTTGGCGGATCCTGCTCAATTAATACATCAAATGTAACTACAACTGTCTGAGCCGCAGGGATATTCGGAAGAGAAAATCCCGAATTCGGATTCAGTCCACTTTGCAGTGCTCCATTAATCGTTACAGAGTTGGCAACGAAAGAAACGGCTGAAGAAGTAGTATCTTGGAAAAACACATTTGTTAACGGAACGTTACCTGTATTTTGGACGGCAATCGTGTATGTTAAAGTATCCCCTACTGCCGCTTGAGTTGTATTTACTTCTTTTATTACATTTAAACCGCCTGTATTAATTTGCGTTACAACTGTATTCGTTTGTCTATTAATCGTTATTGGTGGCTGATTCGGGTTTACGATGAAATTAGCAGATACATTCCCACGATTTGCAACGGTACCACCTGAAGGTGCTGATACAACTCGTACTTGAAATGTCACCGTCCTACTTCCGCCAGGAGATATATTAGCTACTGCAAACCCCGTCGCCGGATTTGCCCCGGGTTGCGAAACTCCGTCTACAGTTACACTATTTGCGATAAAAGTCGTTCCAGTTGGGATTGGATCTTGAAAAATAACGTTCGTCGCAAGTACATTTCCTGTATTTTCAATTGTAACGGTGTACGTAAGAACGTCGTTAACCGTCGCAAAAGCTTTATCCACTGTTTTTCTCGTTCTTATATCAGCTATATTTATTGTAGTAAACACTGTATTACTTGTCGCTTGACCTGAAACTGGTTGTTGACCAGGCACTGGGGTAAAGTTAAATGTTACACTCGCACGATTTGGAATTGGATTTACAAGAGGATTTGATGTTACTCGAACTTGAAAACGCACTACAGTCGTTTGCGAAGCATTAATACTTCCGATATTAATACTACTTGCTGGATTTGCTCCTGGACGCGCTACTCCATTTACCGTAACACTATTTGCGACAAATGTTGTTCCAGCAGGGATACTATCAACAAAAATCACATTATTTGCAGCGACATTCCCATTATTCGTCACATTAACTGTGTACGTTAATACATCATTAAGTGCTGCCGTCTGTAAATCTACAGATTTTTGCAAACTTACATTTGCGCGATTTACCGTCGTCTGTACTGTATTTGAAGAAGCTGTACTTGTGATAGGAGGACTTCCAACAAAAGGACGGAATTGGTATGACACCATTGCACGATTTGAAATTGGATTGGGATTCGGGAATGACGTAACTCTCACTTGAAATGCAACAACTCTTTGAGCATTATTCGGTATCGTTCCTAAATTAATCCCACTAGCTGGATTGGCGCTCGGCTGAGTTACTCCACCTACTGTTACACTACCAGCTATAAATGTTGTTCCGTTCGGAATACTATCTTGTAATACAACGTTTTCTGCACTTCCTGTTCCTGTATTCGGAACAGTAATCGTATAAGTGAGAATATCTCCTATACCTGCAACTGTTTTATCAACAGATTTAACAGGATTTATAATTGGCCCTGTCGCATCAATTTGAACACCAAAACCAGCTGCAGCATATCCATCTCCATTTGTAACGAAGCGAACAGTTGCTGACGTTTGATTATTTACTAAGGATGACGAAGCATCTACATTCGTAATATCCCATCCTTGTCTTCGGACGGCTAAAGCTATCCCTAACGGCTGATTCAAATTTCCAAAGGTGCCAGTTGTATCTAAATTCCCACTATCATTACAAATTTGTGACTGAAAGAAATTATTTGCGGGATTTCTCGGTCCGAATAAAGCAACTGTAGCATTCGCATTCGGTCCAAAGCGAAGTTGATCTCCAACAATGTTAGAATCACCTTCTTGAGCAGTTACAAGTACTCTTCCTGTAACAGAACCTGTAGATGGAGTTGCGAAACCTGAAATAGTAGCATCAACTGGTGGTGATGAAGCATCAATAATTTCTTGACCTGCATACACTGACAAATTCCGAAGTGGTAAACTTGTATTTTGATAAACTACCTCAAGCGTCCAACCAGCTGAACGACTGACTGTTGGATCAGCAGAAGTTCTTGTAGCCGGTACAGCACCCGTTGTATATGTTCCCGCTCCCCCTGTATTAACAAGATTCGTTACGTTAGCTGAACGTACGTAATAAAACTGGTTCCCTACTGAACCTTGCTGCGCAGTTGCAGGATCTGGTGTAACAGAAAACGTTCCTGCCGGTGTTGTAAATGTAATGTTATCATTTAAAAAAGCTGAAACATCCTCTGTATCGGTCCGGTATGTGCCGGCCCACACTAGTTCTGCGTATAAAATACTACTCCCTGCCGGAAGATTCAAAATTGCACTTGAAGAATTTAATGGCCAGTCATTCGTCGTTCCTGCTGGGAATCCAGATACTTGGAGCGATGTATTTACCGTTGTAAACACATCAATCGTACCGAAGTTATTATTTGGTGCAGGCGATGTAGGACTTAGTCCTAACATGTTCCCAGTGAACGTGACGGCACCAGTTACTGTTGTTGTAAAGCGATTCATAAAAGGCACATAATCATCTCATTTCATTTATAGTAAAAAGTGCTCTATACTATAAAATGTAGACAAACTATACAATGTACGTTGTCCAATAAAATCCCACACATATGAGAGGAGTTTTCTACACTATGCGCTACGTTATCGTAACAGGAACTTCACAAGGTTTAGGTGAGGCAATCGCCGTGCAATTGTTAGAAGAAAATACAACCGTTATCTCTATTTCTAGGAGAGAAAATAAAAAGCTTACAAAAATCGCCGAGCAAAACAACAGCAATTGTATTTTCCATTCCATAGATCTTCAAGATGTACATAATTTAGAAACGCATTTTAACGAAGTCTTTTCATCTATTCAAAAAGACAATGTCTCATCGATTCATTTAATTAATAATGCAGGCACAGTTGCACCAATAAAACCCATCGAAAAATCAGAAAGTGAACAATTCATTACGAACGTTCATATTAATTTAATTGCACCGATGATCCTTACTTCCACTTTCATGAAACAGACGAAAGACTGGAAAGTAGATAAACGCATTATAAATATTTCATCTGGTGCAGGAAAAAATCCTTATTTCGGATGGGGAGCTTATTGTACAACGAAAGCCGGTATAAATATGTTTACACAGTGCGTAGCTACTGAAGAAGTGGAGAAAGACTATCCTGTAAAAACTGTCGCTTTTGCACCGGGTGTTGTTGATACAAATATGCAAGCACAAATTCGTGAAACAAATAAGGAAGACTTTATTAACTTAGACCGCTTCACCGCATTAAAAGAAAAAGGAAAGCTACTGTCACCTGAATATGTTGCGAAAGCTATTCGTAACTTACTAGAGACTGAAGACTTTCCGCAAGGCGAGGTTATTCGAATTGATGAATAACGAAAAGGCACGCTAAATTAGCGCGCCTTTTTGTTCTATTTCTCTAAAAATATAAGTACCGACTCCATAATCTTCTCATAACCAATTTCTTGATAAATTTTATTAGAAGTTGGATTTGCTAGATCGGTATATAATGTCGTTGTTTTGTAGCCTTCATCTAGCATACGTTGACTAAGTTCGGCTACACAAATAGATGCATATCCTTTTTTTCGTTCCTCTTTCGGCGTATAAACGAAATTGACTGTTATATTATTTGTAGTCGGTCTCGTTTTTGCAGCTACAGAGACTAGTTTTCCGCCCACCTCCAGACCAAATAGACGGTTAGTAGTTATTAGTGTATATGCAGTTTGTTTTGCCTCTTCTTTCGTAGTAGGAAGCTTCACATCTTCACAAAATTGATGTATCCACTGTTCTATTAATGGCAGCTCATCACTATTTACTGCACGAAAAATTCCATCTCCGCTCCACTTCTTCTTTACTCGTTTTAATTCATATACACCTTGTTCCATTCCAAGTGTAGTTTTTTTCCGTTCTAATATCGCAATCTCTTCAGCTAACTTCTGTATGACTTTCTTATTACCAATGAAACCAGGAATATCCGGATATACTTTCGTTAACTCCTTTGCAAGTTCCGCTATATCCTCTTCCGAAATTTCAGAAGTTGCAACAATCATTTGTATCTTCTCTTCTGTTTGAAGAAATACAACCGCAATTTCCTCTCCTTGTTTCGCTACCCCCATAAATATCGGTTCTTGAACAACTTGCAATACACCTAATATTAAATTATTTCCCTGCTCGTTCTCTCCTAAAAATGATGTAACATCTTCTTTAAAACGGAGAACATCTTCATATACATGCAATTGAATCATCGACAATCTCTTCCCTCGATTTATATTTTAATTAAGTATTGGCGATTAATTCATTAAATCCTTTTTTTACGATTCAATAACATTTGAAACTAATGTGTTCAAATCATTTTCAGCATGCAAAACTCTCTTCTTTTCCTTCTCAAATAGCTCTTCTTCTTTTCGAAACGATTCTTTACGTTTATTAATCATACGCTCCATCTCTTTTTTACTCGGTCCACCATATACATTTCTTTTTTGAATAAAAGCTTCTGGTGAT
>NZ_JBFPJI010000125.1:0-9654 GCF_040838205.1 Bacillus sp. S4 | reverse complement strand
ATATTGTATATTTTTTTTGAATATGAGTAATAGATGATAAAGATATCGAGCATTAACTCGTTTTTATCCCGCATTAACGAGCAGTAAGACTCCCACTTCAAAATTTAGCCGGAGCAAAGAAGTTAGGTGGGAGATCAACTGCTCGTAAAAGCCCGATTGGTTCAACTAATAATCCATGGGGGATGAACCCTCCCCACGGATTAAAGTTTCACTTTATATATGAGTTTTTGATATACTGTTTATAAATACATATGAGGTTATTCGGGAGGTCCAAAACGATGAAAGAGGAAAATAAGTCCTTTTATATTACTACCCCAATTTATTATCCAAGTGGAAAGTTACACATTGGACATGCTTATACGACAGTAGCAGGAGATGCGATGGCACGATATAAGCGTATGCAAGGATACAATGTTCATTATTTAACAGGAACTGATGAGCATGGACAGAAGATCCAAAAGAAAGCAGAAGAACTAAATGTTACACCACAAGCATATGTGGATAACATTGTATCAGGGATTAAAGAACTTTGGGAGAAGATGGATATCTCTTATGATGATTTTATTCGTACAACTGAAGATCGTCATAAAGATGTTGTTGAGAAAATCTTCAAGCAGCTAGTAGATCAAGGTGATATTTATCTTGATGAATATGAAGGTTGGTATTCTGTACAAGATGAAACATTCTATACAGCGCATCAATTAGTAGATCCAATTATGGAAGGTGACAAAGTAGTTGGTGGGAAAAGCCCAGATAGTGGTCACGCTGTAGAACTTGTTCGCGAAGAATCGTATTTCTTTAGAATGGGTAAATATGTAGACCGACTATTAAAGTTCTATGAAGATAACCCTCATTTCATTCAGCCGGAGTCCCGTAAAAATGAAATGATTAATAACTTTATTAAACCAGGATTAGAAGATTTAGCTGTTTCTCGTACTTCATTTGACTGGGGAGTTCGTGTTCCAGGTAACCCAAAACACGTTATTTACGTATGGGTAGATGCGTTGTCTAATTATATTACTGCATTAGGATATGGAACAGAAAATGAAGAGAAGTATAAAAAATTCTGGCCAGCAGATGTCCATTTAGTTGGGAAAGAAATCGTTCGTTTCCATACAATTTATTGGCCAATTATTTTAATGGCTTTAGATTTACCACTTCCGAAGAAAGTCTTTGCTCATGGCTGGATTTTAATGAAGGATGGAAAAATGAGTAAGTCAAAAGGAAACGTAGTAGATCCAGTTACACTAATTGATCGTTACGGATTAGATGCATTGCGTTACTACTTACTTCGCGAAGTTCCGTTTGGATCTGATGGAGTATTCACACCAGAAGGATTTGTTGAGCGAATCAACTTTGATTTAGCGAATGATTTAGGGAACTTATTAAATCGTACAGTAGCTATGATTGATAAATACTTTAATGGGGAAATCCCTGCATTTAAAGCAAATGTAACTGAGTTCGATGAAACGCTAGTGACATTTGCCAAAGATACATTGAAAAAAGTAGAAGAGGCAATGGAGAATATGGAGTTCTCTGTAGCGTTAAGTTCCATTTGGCAATTAGTTAGCCGTACGAACAAATATATTGATGAAACGCAGCCATGGGTATTAGCGAAGGATGAGAATGATCGTGAAAAACTTGCGTCTGTAATGGCCCACTTAGCTGAGGTACTTCGTCAAACAGGTATTATGCTTATGCCATTCCTAACAGTAGCACCAAGTAAGATGTTTGCTCAACTTGGGCTTACTGAAGAGGCGCATAAATCTTGGGAAAGCCTATCTACAATTGGATGTATTCCAGCTGGAACAAAAGTAGAAAAAGGAAACCCTATTTTCCCTCGTTTGGAAATGGAAGTAGAAGTGGGGTATATTAAAGAACAAATGCAAGGTTCTGCTCCTAAAGTAGAAGAGAAAAAAGCAGAAGAACCAAAGGCAGAAGAAATTACAATTGATGATTTCTTTAAAGTAGAATTACGAGTAGCTGAAGTAATATCTGCTGAACCTGTGAAAAAAGCAGATAAGTTGTTAAAAATTCAGCTTGATTTAGGTACAGAGAAGCGTCAAGTGGTTTCTGGGATTGCTAAATTCTATTCCCCAGAAGAACTAAAAGGTAAAAAAGTTATTTGTGTAACGAATTTAAAACCTGTAAAATTACGTGGTGAATTATCACAAGGTATGATTTTAGCAGGTGAAGAGAATGGCGTATTGTCATTAGCATCAATTGACCAAAATTTACCAAACGGTACAAAAATCAAGTAATTGAGACAAGAAAAGAGATGTTTCACGTGTAACATTGGTGAAGCGTCTTTTTTCTTTTTACATTCCCTTTTTTTGCATTAAAATTGTAGTATTGTTATCGTTAAGTTAGAAAGAGCGTAGTTTTCTATGAGAGAATTGATTTCAATATAAAAGGAGCTATTTATTATGTTGTTTGATACACATTCACATTTAAATGCAGAGCAATTTGAAGAAGATTTACAAGAAGTTATCGCGAGGATGAAAGAAGCGGGAGTTACCTATACAGTTGTTGTTGGATTTGATGAAGTAACGATAAAGAAAGCAATTGAATTAGCAGAGGATTATGATTTTATTTACGCTGCAGTTGGATGGCATCCCGTTGATGCAATCGACATGAATGAAGAACATTTAGCTTGGTTAGAAGAATTAGCTGCTCACCCTAAAGTAGTTGCCATTGGAGAAATGGGATTAGATTATCACTGGGATAAGTCTCCAAAAGAAATACAGAAGGAAGTATTCCGTAAACAAATTGCATTAGCAAAAAAGGTGAAATTACCGATTATTATACATAACCGCGATGCAACTCAAGATATTGTTGATATCCTAGAGGAAGAGAATGCAGCTGAAGTAGGAGGCATTATGCATTGCTTTAGCGGTAGTGTAGAAGTAGCGCAGCGATGTGTCGATATGAACTTTTTAATTTCATTAGGTGGGCCAGTAACATTTAAAAATGCCAAGAAACCGAAAGAAGTTGCTATGGAGATTCCGTTAGAAAAATTATTGATAGAGACAGATTGTCCATATTTAACACCACACCCATTTCGAGGGAAACGAAATGAACCGAGTTATGTAAAACTGGTAGCAGAAGAAATTGCGAATTTAAAAGGAATTTCTTATGAGGAAGTAGCACAAACAACAACAAAGAATGCCAAAGCCTTATTTGGTGTTGAATAAAAAAGAATGGGGAGTCCCATTCTTTTTTTGTTTTTTGAGAAGAGAGATAATAGAAATGATAAGAACCCACTATTTACTCATAACATAAGTGTAGAAATATTGCGGATAAATTAAGATAGAGATAGAAGTGTTACAATAAGGGGAGTGAACAAAGATTTTTCTCTTCTACTTTTTAAAATGTAAGATTGGGAAAATAATAATGGAAAAGTCGTCATTTTTTTGTTTTACTAAGTAGAGATGAAACGAGTGTGGAGGCAAGCATGAAAATTAAAGAGATTATCGTTGTAGAAGGTAAAGATGATACAGTTGCGATTAAACGTGCTGTTGATGGAGATACAATCGAAACGAACGGTTCAGCAATCGGTGATCATGTTATTGAGCGAGTGAAATTAGCGCAGCAAAAACGAGGCGTTATTATTTTCACAGATCCAGATTATCCTGGAGAGCGTATTCGAAA
Source organism: Bacillus sp. S4 (assembly GCF_040838205.1). Classification (NCBI taxonomy): domain Bacteria; kingdom Bacillati; phylum Bacillota; class Bacilli; order Caryophanales; family Bacillaceae; genus Bacillus; species Bacillus sp. S4. The sequence continues at coordinate 6,003 of NZ_JBFPJI010000125.1, read as the reverse complement.
GATTATTTCTGACAAGGTTCCTGGATGTAAGCATGCTTTTTTACCGAAGGAAGAAGCACTTGCGAAAAGGAAGAAAGGCGTTGGAATCGAACATGCTTCTAATGAGTCGATTCGCCGTGCTTTAGAGAATATACATGAAGAAATGGAAGCTTACACAAGTGAAATTAGTTGGAGTGATCTAGTCGATGCGGGCTTAGTGGGCGGAGAAATGGCAAAGAGTCGCAGAGAAAGAGTGGGTAAGCTATTAAAGATTGGTTATACAAACGCAAAACAGTTACATAAACGTTTACAAATGTTTCAAGTTTCAAAGGAATCATTTGCAGAAGCTTATAAGCAAGTAATACAGGAGGAAAAAAAATGAAGGATATCGCAACACCAAATCGTACGAAAGACATTGTTGAAAAGTATGGATTTTCATTCAAAAAAAGTTTAGGACAAAATTTTTTAATTGATACAAATGTATTAAATCGTATCGTTGATCACGCAGAAATCGGTTCAGAAAGTGGCGCAATTGAAATTGGACCAGGTATCGGTGCGTTAACAGAGCAATTGGCGAAGCGTGCTAAAAAAGTAGTGGCTTTTGAAATTGATCAGAGATTATTACCAATTTTAGACGAGACGTTAGCTCCATATAGCAACGTTACAGTTATAAATAAAGATGTACTAAAAGCAGATGTACATGAAGTGTTTAGTGAGCAATTTGAAGAAGGGCAAGATGTAATGGTAGTAGCTAACTTACCATACTATATTACAACGCCAATTTTATTTAAATTGCTTGAAGAAAAATTACCGGTTCGTGGATTTGTTGTTATGATGCAAAAAGAAGTTGGGGATCGTTTAGCTGCTAAACCAGGAACGAAAGAGTATGGTTCTTTATCAATTGCCATTCAGTATTATACAGAGGTAGAAACAGTTATGACTGTACCGCGTACAGTGTTTGTGCCACAACCAAATGTTGATTCTGCGATTATCCGTCTTCTAAAGCGTCCTAAACCAGTTGTAGAAGTGACAGATGAAACTTTCTTCTTTGAAGTAGTACGAGCAAGTTTCGCACAGCGTCGTAAAACTTTAATGAATAACTTATCAAATAATTTAAATGGTTTCCCGAAAGATAAAGAGCTGTTGGATCGAATTTTAACAGAGGTAGGAATTGATCCGAAGCGAAGAGGCGAAACGCTATCTATCGAAGAGTTTGCAACATTAAGTAATGCATTAATTCTTCATAAATTGTCATAAGAATATGAAAGGGACAGTTCAACTTGAACTGTCCCTTTTGTCACCTTTTCTTTCCTAAATTCATACTTTAAAAACAGGTAAGATGGCCTAACGAGTTTGGAGGTAGGAGAATGGCTTTACATGTTGGAGAATTAGTTGAACGATATTCTCATAATAGGGATATTCTTTTTCGTATTATAGAAATAAAAGGCGATATGGCAATATTATTTGGAGAGGAAATTAGACTTGTGGCGGATGCACCACTTGCAGATTTAGTTAGTATAGATCAACGAGAACATAAAAATAGAGTGAAGCGTGAAAAAGAAACGATGGAGCGTACTTACCGGTTGTTTCAGCAAGATTACGTGTTGATGAAACAAAGACATGAACATAATTCAACTGGTGGATATACAAGTGAAGTGAATTATTTTCAAATGCCAGGGCGTGTATTGCATATAGATGGAGATCCTTTATATTTGCGCAAGTGCTTAGATTTATATAATAAAATAGGCGTTCCTGTTCAAGGTATTCATTGTAAGGAAACGGAGATGCATGAAAAGGTAGTAGACTTAATAGATCATTTTCGCCCAGACATTTTAGTTATTACAGGACATGATGCCTATACAAAGTCAAAAGGAGTTATAGGAGATTTGGCAGCATATAGACATTCTAGACATTTTGTACAGGCTGTTCGAGAAGTGCGGAAAAAGTATCCATCATTAGATCAACTCGTTATTTTTGCTGGGGCTTGTCAATCACACTTTGAGGCGTTGATTCGAGCAGGTGCTAATTTTGCTAGTTCACCGTCTAGAATTAATATTCATGCTCTAGATCCGGTATATGTAGTTGGCAAAGTTAGTTTCACCTCATTTATGGAAAGAGTCAATGTATGGGACGTTGTGCGTAATACAATTACTGGTGAAAAGGGACTAGGCGGAATTGAAACAAGAGGGATTTTACGAACGGGATTACCCTTTCAACATTATGATGAATGAGCAAGGTACATACGTATCTTGCTTTTTTATGTGGAAATGATTTAAATGAATCTGGATAAAAAGCGACAAGAATGTGCAGACTATACAATGATACTTGTACAATATAGTATTTCTTCTATCTATTCGAACGCATGATGCTTTTATAATGATATTGTCTGTAAATTGCGGTTAATAATTGGGATAGATATATCGTGTTTTAAGTGTTCAATCTAAATTACAGCGAGGTGTAGCAAGGTATATGTCAAAACGTTTAGATGAAATTAAAAGCGAATTAGATCACCATCTTGGACAGCGACTTGTGTTAAAGGCAAATAGCGGAAGAAGAAAAACTGTGGAGCAATCGGGTGTACTTGCAGAAACGTATCGTTCTGTGTTTGTTGTCCAGTTAGATCAGCAAGAAGATGCATTGCAACGTGTATCTTATAGTTATGCAGATGTTTTAACAGAGACAGTAGAGTTAACATTTTACGATGAACCTCATAATGAAGCATTTTATAATTAATGTGTTACTTGTTACATATATTTCCATAAATGAAAAGCTATATTATTTTGCATACTAATTATACCGTAGCAAAATAAGGAGGGACTCTGCATTGAGTAGACGAAGAGGAGTCATGTCAAATCAATTTAAAGAAGAGCTTGCAAAAGAGCTTGGCTTTTATGATGTTGTTCAGAAAGAAGGATGGGGCGGAATTCGTGCGAAAGATGCTGGTAATATGGTGAAACGTGCTATAGAAATTGCAGAACAGCAATTAATGAAGCAAAACCAGTAGTTGTAAGATACTTTCTATGCTGCGGTAGCCGAGGAGAGATTCCTCGGCTTTTTGCACGCTAAAAGGTGCCATCATTTGACATAAGTAGTTTCATTCTGAATGCTTTTCGTTATAATTAGGGAAGTTTCATCGTCTTACTATAAATTTATGGTAAAATAAACGATAAAAGATTGAGTACATAGAGTGGGTGAATAGATTGAAGCTACTAGTGAAAGCACCAGCAAAGATTAATCTGTCGTTAGATGTACTGGGAAAAAGACAAGATGGATATCATGAAGTGAAAATGATTATGACAACAATCGACTTAGCAGATCGTTTAGAGCTAATGGAATTAGCAGAAGACCGTATTGAAATTTTGTCCCATAATCGGTATGTCCCAGACGACCAACGCAACTTAGCTTATCAAGCAGCGAAATTATTAAAAGAGAAGTTTAATGTAAAAAAAGGTGTATCTATTACTATTGAAAAAACGATTCCAGTAGCAGCTGGATTAGCAGGTGGAAGTAGTGATGCAGCAGCGACATTACGCGGCCTTAATAAGTTATGGGATTTAGGGCTTACAATTAAGGAATTAGCAGAGCTTGGCGCAGAAATTGGATCAGATGTATCGTTCTGTGTATATGGCGGAACTGCAATTGCCACTGGAAGAGGAGAAAAAATTGAACATATAAAGACTCCACCTTCTTGTTGGGTTATTTTAGCAAAGCCCCACATCGGTGTATCTACTGCTGATGTGTATGGAAATTTAAAATTAAATCGTGTTACACATCCAAATGTAGATAAAATGGTTGAAGTTATTAATGACGGGGACTATAAAGGAATTTGTGATACTGTTGGCAATATTTTAGAAGATGTGACGTTTGTGATGCATCCTGAGGTTGCACGTATTAAGGCGCAGATGAAACGATTCGGTGCGGATGCCGTATTAATGAGTGGAAGTGGCCCAACTGTATTTGGTCTTGTACACCATGATTCGCGAATGCATCGTATATATAACGGTTTAAAAGGATTTTGCGAACAAGTATATGCAGTTCGTTTATTAGGAGAGCGAGAAACGCTTGAATAAAGACGTATAATACGTTATGATTTGTTTAGAATATTCGTGATTTGAGGTGAGAGTATGAAAATTAGACGAAGTACAAGATTGGTCGATCTGACTTATTACTTGCTACAAAATCCTCGTCAGCTAGTTTCCCTCACTTTTTTTGCTGAAAGGTATCAATCGGCTAAATCTTCCATTAGTGAAGATCTAGTTATTATTAAGCAAACGTTTGAACAACAAGGGGTCGGCACATTGCAAACGATACCAGGAGCAGCAGGAGGAGTGAAATATATTCCCTATATAAGTGAAGAAGAGGCGAATCTGATTATTAATGAGCTTTGTAGCTTATTTGAAAAACCAGACCGTATTTTGCCTGGCGGTTACTTATATATGACGGATCTTTTAAGTAATCCTCGCCAAATTAATGGTGCAGGTCGTTTATTTGCTTCTGTTTTTGCTAGGCAACCAATTGATGCGGTTATGACGGTAGCGACAAAAGGAATTCCGCTTGCTTATGCAGTAGCGAACTACTTAGATGTACCGGTAGTAATTGCGAGAAAAGATAATAAGGTAACAGAAGGACCCACTGTTAGTATTAACTATGTATCAGGTTCCTCTAAGCGAATCCAAACGATGACTTTAGCAAAGCGTAGCCTTCCAGAAGGATCCAATGTTTTAATTATTGATGACTTTATGAAAGCTGGCGGAACCATTCAAGGCATGATGAGCATGCTAGAAGAGTTTAAAGCTAATGTTGTTGGAATTGGCGTATTAGTAGAGTCTACGGATATTGAAGAAAGACTTATTAATAACTTTGTATCATTAATTCGTCTGTCAGAAGTTGATGTGAAAGAAAAAGCGATTCAAGTGGAAAAGGGAAATTATTCACTTGCACCATTTGATAAAGGGCTTGTAGAGGCTGAGTAAAAAGGTAAAGCAGATAGCTTTACCTTTTTTTATTCCTATTTATAAATTACAAAATAGATGGACAAACTGCCTTTGGTACACTATTTTTAAAGAGTAAAAATAAATAATAAAAGGGTGAAAAGTATGAAAGTTGTTCAAACAAGCAAAGCACCACAGGCAATCGGACCATATTCACAAGGGATTATTGTAAATAATATGTTCTATAGTTCAGGACAAATTCCGTTAACGGCAAGTGGAGAACTTGTAACAGGAGATGTAACAGTACAAACAGAGCAAGTATTTGAAAATTTACAAGCGGTATTAGCAGAAGCAGGTGCTTCATTTGATACAGTGGTAAAAACAACAGTATTCTTAAAGAATATGGATGATTTTAATGCTGTTAATGAAGTATACGGTTCTTATTTCTCTACTCATAAACCAGCGCGTTCTTGTGTACAAGTAGCAAAATTACCGAAAGATGTTTCTGTTGAAATCGAAGTAATTGCCCTAGTTAAGTAACTCTTTGTAAGCGATAATCTCTACTAATCCTTATATTCAACTAACTTAAAAATTTTTATCTTAAAAATTTTTAAAAAATTAAAGGGAAAATAGAAATTTTGTGGAATTTATACAAATATATCGCTTATTTAGAAAAGGGTGGTGAACACAAGATGGAAGTGACTGACGTAAGATTACGCCGCGTAAACACAGAAGGCCGCATGAGAGCAATTGCCTCTATTACTCTAGACCATGAATTTGTTGTTCATGATATTCGTGTAATTGATGGTAATAATGGATTATTTGTAGCAATGCCAAGTAAACGTACTCCAGATGGAGAATTCCGTGACATTGCACATCCAATTAATTCTAATACACGCTCTAAAATTCAAGATGCGGTTTTAACAGAGTATCATCGTTTAGGCGAGTTAGAAGAGGTTGAGTTTGAAGAAGCAGGCGCTTCGTAAAATTCGAATGAAAAGGGCTTTTGAAAGAAAGTCTTATAATTTTGTAGCAAACTCCTGTAAGCATTTACAGGAGTTTGTTTTTTTTTGAATAATACACGTTTCTAATT
>NZ_JBFPJI010000124.1:0-9682 GCF_040838205.1 Bacillus sp. S4 | reverse complement strand
TTACAATATCTGTTATATAATAGTTAAAAATTGCATTTTTTACGAAAAGAGATGATAGCATGGCCATATTGTTGGCACTTATCCCGATTATGATGATTTTTATTTGTTTGTTTTTGTTTAAACAAACGTCATTAAGAGCTTCATTAATCTCTTATGCCGTTTCTGTCGGAATCGTTTTACTCTCGCCAACATTTCGGTTAGGGATAAGTGAAACTGTACATGCAACGATTAAAGGTTGGTTAATTTGTTTTATTGTTGGATACGTTTTGTTTTTCGGTATTTTTTTATTTCACCTCATGAACAAAATGGGATACATCGATCAAGTAGCGAGATTTCTAGAACAAGTCACGCACGATCGATTATTACAAATGCTTCTTATGTGTTTTGGAATTTGTTCACTTATTGAATCAGTAAGTGGGTTCGGAATTGGTTTTATGGTCGCAGCACCTATTTTTCTTTCTCTCGGTTATAAACCGTTTCAAGCTGTGCTACTTTCGTTTATCGGTTTACTTGCAAGTTCATGGGGCGCGATGGCAACGGGTACGATTATCGGTTCTCAGCTTATTAACATGCCACTCACGACTCTTGGCACAAATACAGCATTATTAAGCATCCCGATTTTCGCATACTTTATCATCCTTTCTTTATACGTTGTCGGTGGCTTTCAGGCAGTTATAGAAAAGTGGAAGGAAGGGATAGGATTCTTTCTATTATTTTCTCTCGGAATCTATCTTTCTAACGCATACGTAAGTGTTGAACTAGCAGGAATATTAAGTTCTATCGTTACAATTTCATTTGGCTTTTTAATCATTAAATTAAAAGGAAAAGGTGAGCAAAACCTTTTAACAGAACATGCGGCGGCTACGGAGAGAGAAGTATCGATTATAAAAATTATTAGCCCTTATATTTTTTTAACGGTTTGTATTTTACTTTCTCGCCTCGTTCCAGCATTACATGATTTGCTCAGGTCATATGCAGTTCTCGATTTAAAATCATATTCTTACAAATTAGAGTTACTATATTCGCCAGGGTTTTGGCTCGCCATGACTTGTTTATTTACAATCATTTTCTTCCGCATTCCATCTAATATTATTAAACAATCACTCTCGCAAACGATAAAACAATGGATTCCATTCGCAATTACAACGACAATGTTCATTGCGATTTCAGAAATAATGGGCGCATCAGGCATGCATTCATTACTTGCAAAAACAGCTGGTGAAACATTTGGTACGTTTTTTGTTTTCGTTGCTCCATTCATTGGCGGAATTGGCGGCTTTTTAACAGGTAGTAATGCAGGATCAAATGCGATGTTTATTAAACTCCAAATGCAAACAGCACAAAACGTAGCACTTCCGTGGCAATACGTCACAACACTTCAAAACACCGCATCATCAGTAGCGACAATTGCTTGCCCATCACGGATTACACTTGGTGCTTATTTATGTAATATTCCGTATCGTGAAAACGAACTACTAAAGAAGACGACGTTAATGATTTTTGGTGCGGTGTTACTTGTAGTGGTAGAGGTGATTTTTTGGTATATATTGAGAAATTAAAAATCCTCCTAACATAGGAGGATTTTCTTTATGACTGGATAATGTTTTAAATATGAAAAGCTTCTACTAAATGAATAGGAGATGAAAGGTATGCCCTTAAAAAACTACGGTGTATTAAAAGGTACAGTTATACAATCTAAGATTGGAAAAGGCAAAACACCTCATTATCAAGTTCATTTACAAGGTGAAGCAGGAGTAGATTATCGCATTGCAATTAACGTGAAATCGCAAAGTTATCCGTCAGAAGTTTTATATTTTGCGAGCGACGATATTCGATCAGAGGCGATTCATATTTTACCGACATTACCGTTCGGTTTTACAGAAATAAAAAATAATGAACCGAAAGTAGCTTTAGATTATGTAAGAGGTAATTTATTTGATTCCAAGCAAATGATTCCTTTACCTGCTGAAAAAGCAGGAGTTGATAATGATTTAAATGAAAAGATAGAGCGTTATATAAAGCGAGCAATAGAAGAAAAGGCGATTATTTATGCGTTTGGTGAAAGGTGGGGACCAGAAGAAGAGGTTCCGGATTCGTATTTCCACTTTACACCTGGAAATGGTATACATGATATTCATATGAACCAAGGGAATGTAGAGAAATGGCAAGGTGATGATGGCAAATGGCAAGACGGTGGTTTGCTCATTCATTTTGAGAAGAAGGAAGAGTGGATTGGTATTTTTCTTGCCTTTCAGTCACAGTCATGGTGTACGGATGAAGAAGGGCATGCTCGTGTTCCGGTTGAGCATTGTGATTATAAGAAAAATAACTGATGAGAAGAGCTAGTTCAAAATGGACTAGCTCTTCTCATTGTATACAAGATATATAGTGATGAAATTATGTTTGTAATATTAAAAAATGGTGATAGGGTTATTGATTTTTATTCGTATTAGAAAGTAGGTACCCAATTAGCAGGACAAGGAGGTCTACCTTTGAAGATAACGGAAGAAAATGTTGTGCAACAAATTAAAAAGCGTAATGAGAAAAGCGTTACGTTTATTATTCAAACATACGGCGGTTTACTAAGCGTGATTATTAAAAGATATGTACAGAGTAATCAGCAAGATTATGAAGAATGCTTAGATGATGTATTATTAGCCATTTGGTTTCATATCGATTCATTTGATTCAAGTAAAAATACGTTTAAACAATGGATAGCAGCCATTGCTAAATATCGAGCAATTGATTATCAGCGGAAAAATGCGAGAAATCAGCAACAAACTGTCTGTACGGAGATTAATGACCATCTGTATCAAGAACAAAGAAAATCAAACGATTTCTTAGACGTACAGGAATTGCTTAGTGAGTTGTCAGCAACAGAGCGTAACATTTTTGAAAAGTATTATTTAGAAGGTGTACCGTCTCGTGAAATTGCTTCCCATCTTAACGTGAAAGAATCATGGATCCATAACAAACTGTCACGCGGACGAAAAAAGCTCAAGCAGATTTTTATTTTTAAAAATGGAGTGTGAGGGCATGTCTATTTATAAAGAGTTAAATGATATTCAGTTGGATATCACAGAATTTGAGGAGGTCACCTTAACTAAACTAGAGGAAAAGCAGTGGGAAAAGCGTGTGAAAAATAGGCTCCGTAAAAACAAACAATCAAAAAAGTGGTTCGGAGTCGCTGCGGTTTGCATGCTAATTGTCAGTATTACAGTGCCGCTTGGACAATCATCTTTAGCTAATACACCATTTATTGCAGGATTGATTGAAAAATATATTGATAAACAGCAACAACTTGACTATTCGCCCTATAAAACGGCTATTGGAAAAACTGCTGAAAATAAATACGGTAAACTGACTTTAAATGAGGTATTAGTGGATGAAAATAAACTGCTCATTAGTTCAACATTTGAGCCAGTAAAGGGTGTGAAGTTTGATTATCAAACATTTTTAATTCCACAGGTGCGTATAAATGGCCGTGATTTTTCTAATACAAAGGATGCACAGTCAATTGAAGTAAATGATTCTATGTTTACAATCTACAGTGCCATCGAGTTAAGTGAAATGCCACAAACTGATGCACTTCAAATCGAAATTACTTATGATACATTCAACAGAGATACTGTAATTGAGCAACCATGGATATTTGATATTGAAGTATCGCAAGCTAAGTTGATGAAAGAGAAGCAGACGTTTGAATTAAATGAAACAATTGCTTTATACGATGGCAATAAAGTAACTGTTAAAAAAGTAGTTTTTACGCCGATTTCCACAACGATTTATTATGATGTGACAGAAAGTGAAAATGAAAATATTTATTTTAAAATCGAATCAGAATCTGGAGAAGTACATACATTTAAAGAGACGGTTATATCGAATAAAGATGGCGGCATTTCTTTTAGTAGATTTGATGGAATTAATGTAGCGGTGGGTAAATATGCACTTGTACCGTATTCAGGTAAAGAAAAGAAAGGGATTGGACCATCTATTCCGATTCAATAGCTTATTAAATCTGGTAAATAATTTTCTAAAGATAAAAGAGGGTGTTCACAATGAACGCCCTCTTCTCATCTTATAAAACCCAAAACTCACAAGTGTAGAAATACAAGAGAAAAGCAGCGCCACACTAGAAAATGCAATGAGATACATATTATATTTCATCATTTTGCCGATGAGTTGGTTACTGTCGTACTGAAAAAGTCCTGCAATTATATTGAATAAAAATAACATGATAAACATGACGATGACGCCGTCTATTGATCCTTTAATGTCTGGTTTACTTAAAGCAATATGTGCGGAAATACAAATAGCTATAAATAAAAATAACCAAAAAGAAGGGGTTAATAAATTGCTCATTGTAAACAAGCTCTTTAATAAAAAGAATGTTGATAAAAACATGTTTTGGATCATGTCTAAGTTAATAGAAGTCGATGCAATTGTTGTTTCAAGAGTCGTATTAAATAAAGAATATGACTCTGGTACGAAATAGCGCATTAAAAGTATTAAGGCAGTAATACCAGAAATAATAGGGCCGATGCCGATAAAGAAATTCCCGATTCGTTGATATATACTTTTTTGATTGTATTGATGTTGTACGTAACCTAAAGCTCCCTGACTTGTATCTGTTGGGAAGAACTGCGTTGCTACAATTTTATGACGAAATAATAGACACATAATTGCATGTCCAAGTTCATGAATAGGGACACCAATCCATGCAGTCAAAAGAAAGCCTTTCCTTCCGAAAGCTCTCGACCAATACGTTCGTGTGAGAGATTCTAAATAACCTAATATAAATCCAATTACAATGATGACACCAATTAAAGAAAATAATTGGATCACGCTTGTAAGGAGTGTTTGAAAAATCGAGTTTACAAATTCCACTGTCTTCATCCAATCTGTTAAAAATGTTAGTTGCTCTGTTTCATAATAACATTATTTTTCTATATTACTAGCACGCATAGTTTCGTTTAAAAGAAGGATTTCATATTCTTTTTCTTGTAGTCATGTTTTATGTACAAAGTCATATATTGAATTTGTAACACCCTATAAGGTATATGCTTAAGGAGGGATGAGAGAATGAAATGTACGGCGTGTAATACAGAAAATGCAGCGGGAGCAAAGTTTTGCGGGAATTGTGGACATTCGTTATCGGAAGAAGTAGTAGTAAGTGGTGTGCAGGAAGAAGGGCAACTATCGAGCGCGGCACAAGTAAAGGAAACTCGCCCAAATGAAACGGTAGAGCAGGCGAAACAATTTGCAAGTGGCTATTTTCAGTTCTTTAAAAATGCTTTTAAATCACCATCGGCCATTATGGAAAGTGGAAATATTGAAGTGCGAAATGGAATTGTAAGTCTTGTGCTTATTTGCTTTTTAGGAGCATGTATTTTTTATAGAATGATGAGCACAGCGGCGACTGTTACGAGGACATTAGTGCCGGATGTATCTACTCCTACTTTCTTTGGAGAATCTGTAATGGTCTTTTTCTTTTTATTAATTTTAACTTTATTTGTCGGATTTATTATTTTTGTAAGTGGTAAGATGATGAAATCATCTTTTTCTTTTCTTGAAGCATTCGGCATATGGGGGACGATAGCGACGCCAGCTATTGCTATACTAGTTCTTTCTTTTCTTTTTAGTTTCTTATTAATCTTTTTCTTACCAATATTACTATGGATAGCTACAACGTATATGGTAATTAGTATAATTGTAGCTATATTAAAACTAGATAACGGTGGATTAGATCCTGTGTACACACTTCTTATCGCAAATGTTTTAATTGGAATTGCAACGTTTATTGTGTTTTGGTCTTACATTAACACGATAATTCAAACCTTTACTGGGGGATTAACTGGCTTCTAACGAAAAGGTGGTTGAACGGATGAATGTATGCACAAAGTGTGGGATTCATTTTGAAGACGGTGTGCAATTTTGTCAAAACTGCGGGACGAAGAGGGGGAATCCTGTAGTAAAGAAGCAAAAAATGAGCAAAGGGACAATAATTGGAATTACACTTTTAACATTTTTTATTATAGTATTGGGCGGATTATATGCGTATGGATCTTCATATTACTCACAATCATCGCAAGTAGAGAGAATTATTACTGTTTTACAAGAGAGGGACGGAGAGAAGTTAGCTGAGATTGTCACGACAGATGATCCAGCCGTTATTGTAACGAGAGAGAGTGTAACGCCTCTATTTTCATATATAAAAGAAAATCCATCTTACGTGAATGAATTGAAAGAATATTTGAGGCAAGGTGAAAAACAAGGGGATGGAATAGAAAGAGCAGATTTTTCTTTAACGAAAGACGGGAAGTATTTCGTTTTATTTGATCGGTATAAATTGAAAGCGAAGACGTATTATACGACTCTGCTTACAAATGAAAAAGGTACATCTTTAAAATTGAACGGAAAAGAAATTGATAAAACAAATGATAAAAAGTTTGACAAGCAATATGGACCGTTTCTTCCAGGAACTCAAGTATTTCAAGCAGAATATAAAAATGACTATGTAAAACTATTACGTGAGGAAAAGGTTGTACTTATGAAACAAAGTCAAAATAATGTAACGATAGATTTAACACTGCAAGGGCAATATATTACAGTTCAAACGAATGCGCCTGGTGCGACATTATACGTGAATCAAAAGCCAGTTACAGCGTTGACCGGAGAAGAAATTAGGTGGGGACCGATAGCGACTGATGGAAGTGCGGCGATTTATTTAGAACGAAATGGAGAAAGCGGAAGGGAAACGACAAAGGTAGAAACGGTAACGGGACTTTCGGCTTATAATCTTCCATTCCAAAAGAAAAGTGCAGAAAAAACAGTTGTTTATAATGTCACTCCGCCAACTACTACTCATTATGTATATAATGGTTTCATCTTCCCTGATAGTGATATTCGAAAATTAACAAGTACGGACTTAACATATTTAACGAAAGAACAGTTGAAAATTGCTAGAAATGAAATATACGCAAGGCATGGACATATGTTTCAAACGAAAGATATGCAAGCGTATTTTTCAAAACAGTCTTGGTATAGAGAAAATCCGTATTTTACGGGAACGTTAACGAGTGTGGAATCTTATAATGTTGAACTGATTAAATCAAGAGAATAGAGTGCATGAAAAAGGTACAGTGTATATTACTGTACCTTTTCTATGGTTGTTTAGATGGACCGGGATCCCTTGAGAAAAAGATGTGAAAGAGGAATGTGACTTTACTTGCTCCTCCTGATGTACTAGCTTGCACATCAGATAATGCACTAGATGTTAAAACACCTTCAGAACGAGGCGGTACGACTATTTTGAGGGCATCATCTGATTCTGATGATGCAGTAACTGTTATTGTATCATCAGATAAGTTCAAAATTTTAACAGTACCGATTGGTAAGATGGATTTGCCAGCGTGTGATGCTGAAGCGAAGCGAGAGCCTTTCCAAATAGTTTGTGCGAAAGTCTCATCATTAGATAACCAAGCGCGAGCACTATAAAGTGTTGCGTTAATGGAAAATTCTTGGTCAAGCGACAGGGCGGCTTTCGGTTCTTGCGGTTCCTCTGGAAGCTGGGCGAGAAGGCCTGCGCACATGTATATTTCACCTACTTTCAATTATAACTATTATAGCATATTAAACATCTTGTTTATAAGACACGACGGATACCTAGTAACACATAGTCTTGTGTACCAAATTTGTAGATTAAATTCTCTTTCTTTACAATGGAAGTAGGTGTTATTTCTATAAAATATGGAAATCGTAAAGAGTATGTAAAAAAGAAGGAGTGGTAAAGTGAACTATGTCATTATTGGCGGAGATGCAGCGGGTATGAGTGCAGCAATGCAAATTGTTAGAAACGATGAAACTGCAAATGTTGTAACGTTAGAAAAAGGTGAAATCTATTCATACGCTCAGTGCGGATTACCGTATGTGATTAGTGGTGTTATCGCCTCTACTGAAAAGTTAATTGCACGCGATGTAAAGACGTTTCGTGATAAATATGGAATTGATGCGAAAGTGCGTCATGAAGTAACAAAAGTAGATACAGAAAAGAAAATTGTATATGCAGTACATACGAAGACGAAAGATGTATTTGAATTTTCATATGACCGTTTATTAATTGCGACTGGTGTACGCCCTGTTATGCCGGATTGGGAAGGTAAAGATTTACAAGGTGTTCATCTTTTAAAAACAATTCCGGATGCTGAGCGTATAGTAGACACATTACAAACAAATAGCGTTGAGCACGTAACGATTATTGGCGGCGGTGCAATTGGTCTAGAGATGGCAGAAACATTTGTAGAACTAGGGAAAAAAGTAAGAATGATTGAGCGAAACGATCATATTGGCACAATTTATGATGCCGATATGGCGGAATATATACATAAAGAAGCAGATAAACATAATATTGAAATTTTAACAAATGAGAATGTAAAAGCGTTTAAAGGAAAAGAAAGAGTCGAACAAATTGAAACAGATAAAGGTACGTATAAAACAGATCTCGTTTTAGTATCTGTCGGTGTACAGTCAAATACTGATTTTCTTGAAGGGACAAATATACGTAAAAATCCTAAAGGTGCAATTGAAGTAAATGCTTATATGCAAACGAATGTACAAGACGTATATGCAGCAGGGGATTGTGCAACGCATTACCATGTAATAAAGGAAATGCATGACCATATCCCGCTTGGAACGACCGCAAATAAACAAGGGCGACTTGCTGGACTCAATATGGTTGATAAACGAAGAGCGTTTAAAGGTACGTTAGGTACAGGCATTATTAAATTTATGAATCTGACGCTTGCAAGAACAGGCTTAAATGAAAAAGAAGCGAAAGGGCTAAACATCCCGTATAAGACGGTCAAAGTAGATTCAACAAATATGGCGGGCTATTACCCGAGTGCTTCGCCACTTCACTTGAAATTACTATATCACGCCGATACGAAACAATTATTAGGCGGACAAGTAATTGGAGAAGAAGGTGTAGATAAACGTATTGATGTTATCGCAATGGCACTTTTCAATAAAATGAGCATTCACGATTTAGAAGATGTTGATTTAAGTTACGCACCACCATATAACAGCGTTTGGGATCCAATTCAACAAGCAGCAAGGCGAGCGGAATAGCACTTTTTAAGTGCTATTTTTTTCGTTAAAGGGGAATAAATAAAGTTTCACTTTATTTCGAATATACCGTTCACCCTTGAAAACATAGTACGTATCGCTTATATTGTCATATAGTATTTATTTTTTAATAAAGCAATGAACGAACCAGGGGGCACAGTATGGCAATTAACATGAATACAATCGAAGAATGGATTGCTGAATCAAATGCAAGAAACGAAGAAGACTTAGGAAACGTTGTTGAAGAGATGAAAGAAGTCTGTGTCGGACTTGATAACGCGACATTAATTTATACGAAAAACGTATTTTGTTTCGGTAAGAAAGTAGAAGTATTGTTCTTCTTCCAAGATCACGTCGTTATCGGAGAAGAGAAGGAAGAGTATATTGAGATTGGAAAATTAAAGTATGATGATATTACAAATAGTAACTTAAAAACAAATGATAAAAATACAACGTTAGAATTAAAGTTTGCTAACGGACAATCTATCAGTTTAGATAGTCTGAATGATAACTACGGCACGAAAAATTGGTTATTTGCAAGACAAATTAAGAGTATTTT
>NZ_JBFPJI010000123.1:0-9727 GCF_040838205.1 Bacillus sp. S4 | reverse complement strand
GAACATACATTATTACATCAAATTAAACAAAATAACGAGAAAAAGTATCGTTTTTAAGATATTTAGTTAAAAACTTGAATAATATTAAATAATATCGTTCATTATATGAGGTTTTAGTTGAATGCATACTATATGATGTGTAAAATCTAAGCAAGTAGGTTAGAATACTGCTTGCAAATGGCAGTATAAATAATTATTTGAGGTGAATACATGCTAGATTTTAAACAATTAGAAATTTGTTTGAAAGAAAAGAGATTTGTAGATGGATTACATGAGATAAATAATGAAATTGCACATATAAAAGAAACGAATAAGTTATCATACGTGAAGAACTGGCTTTCTAACGTCTCGTCACCCAAGGAGTTTGATACATTAATTCGTCTTGCTGATGAAGGTTTGATGCATCAATATAGCTCCTTTTTAATTCGGTATACGTATAAAAAATTCCCAAATATGAGAACGCTCTCTTTATATTGTGATGAGTTAATTGATGAGCGTAAAATTCTTGATGCTGAACAATTGTTAAAAGATTCTTTGGAAGAGGTAAATGAAGAGGAAACTGATGCGGATGTTTTAACGAAAGCATATTTTACGTTAGTTAGATGTTTGTTAGATATGAAGCGAAATGAAGAGGCCTATGCCTATATGCAAAAGGCGGAAAAGTATAGTACACGTGCAGTTTTTGATAAATGGGGTTACTTATATATACAGACTGGTGAGTGGGAGAAGGCAGAGGAACAACTTTTATCCGGTCAGCAGCATAAAGATTGTGAAGAGTTAGCTACGTACTTATTGGCGCAATTATATGCATATAAAGGTGAACAGCAGCGAGCATTACAACTCATTAATGATGCGATTGCAAAGTTCCCTCAAGTACCATATTTCTATTTTGAAAAAGTAAAATATTTATTAGATTTAGAGCGCTATGAAGAAATGTTAGCGGTAATAGATAAAATTAATCATATGCTTCCGCATCATGCATATACAACTTATTTTATACATTTACGTGCAGAAGCATTTTATAAAACGAATAGTATTCACGATTTGCAAGCACTATTGAAAAGTGAAAAGAGTTTGAAGAATTCTCTATATCATCATATAGAAAAAAATCCTGATGGAAAAAAGGTTCGTTTACCGATAGTTCCGGTTGTACAAAAGGATAACTATTGCGTTCCGACAAGTTTGGAAATGATGTTAGGGGTATGGGGAGAAAAACGTACGCAAGATGAAATTGCACAATATATTTTTGATGTAACAGGTTCTAAGTTTTCAGATACAGTTACATATATAGAAGAGCAAGGTTACGAATATCGTTATTTTCAAGGGAATGCGGAAAATTATAAGAGATTACTCAATCAAGGTATTCCCGTTTTATTAAGTATAGATATTGAGCACGCTTCCCATGTACAAGTGCTTTCTGGTTATGACGATGTACTGCAAGCTTTTTATATTCAAGATCCGAATTTCTTGGAACCGATTCTTGTGGAATATGATAAGTTGCAAGAAAAATATCGTTATACAGATTGTTTAGCTATTACGTTTATACCGAAAGATAGAATAGAACAACTTTCATTTTTAAATGAGGAAGAACACACTTATTATAAAACAATCTTTTCTCTTACAGATCATTTAGCTGAGCAAGATAAAGAGGGGATTGAAAAGTTAGTACTATTTTTAAAAGAAACAAGTGAAAATCCAAACACTTGGCTATATACGATTAAACATTTAGATGCTGAAGTAGATAAAGATTTTATTCAGCTTTGTATAGAAAAATTAATGGAAAAGTTTCCGAGCTCTGACTTTGTGAAATTGCATAGTGCACAGTGTTTTATTCGTCTGCAAGATATGGAAAAAGCAGGACATATGCTTCAAAGTGTGGAGAAGAAAAATAGTCAAGCGTTGTATCATCTTATAAATGGACGTTATTCTTTTGAGCAAGATAATTATGCAGAAGCGATTGCTAGTTTTCGTTCATCATTACAATTGGATGCAGATCAACCAGTTGCGTGGAGTTTCTTAGCATTATCATACATGTATATGGATCAATCCGAAAAGGGGCTAGAGTATTCTCTAACAGCTATAGAACGTAGCCCAGAAAGGTTTACACTTGTAAATCACGGTTTGATTTTAATAGATTTAGAACGATATGAAGAAGCATATGTATTCTTTAATGATTTATTAAAAGAATATAAGTATGAAGCGCACATATGGTATGAACGTGCAAGATGTGCTCAGCATTTAGGAAAAGTGTATTTGGCGGTAAAAGGACTTAAAGTAGCAATTCAATTAGATAAAACAGCAGCGTATTTATATACGAAGCTTTCGGAAATCTATGAATCAGATTTGGATGATGGGAATAATGCGAAGGAAATTTTATTACAAGGAATTCAATATTGTGAAGATCAGGCATCTTTATATGTTCGTTTAGGAGATGTGCATTTTCAAAATGATGAACTTGAAGAAGCGGAAACTATATATAAGCGTTCTTTAGAAGAAAATAATGAAGATGTATATGCCCATTTCGGTTTAACTCAAGTTTATATGGCAAAGGAACAATATGAGGATGCAAAAAACTATATTGTTAGTATTAATAAGCAATTTGAAGACAATCAAGATTTCCTTATGAATGCTGGCATGGTGCTATGGGATGCTGAAATTGCATTAGGTGGGGATGAAAAAGAGTTAAAACTTGCACTTTCTAAATTAGAGAGCGGTATACGAAGCGTATACGCTAATATAGCGAGCGTGTTGGATGAGTATGTAAATCGAATAAAAGACACAGCTTTTGTGCAACGAGGCATAGCGTTTTTAAGAACGTTAGAAAAAGAGAAAACGGAAGTAATTGAATACGGTTGTTACGCTGGTGTTTTATATGAATCTATTGGACAGTATGATCAAGCAATAAAACGGTATAATGATGCACTTAAGAAAAAACAGGATTCATTGCCGTATTTCCGAATCGGTGAAACATTCATGGCGTTAGGGCAATTTCAAGAAGCGAAGCATGCGTATGAAACATGTTTAGAAATGGATAAGAATTTCACAGGTGTACATGTGCAACTAGCAGAAATATATGAAAAAGAAGAAAATAGTTCTAAAGAACAAAGTCATATGGTCCAGGCAATGAAAGAAGAGCCTTTGCATATTAATATGGAATATTTGGCACAGCTTTCAGTAGATTTGAATCTTCATGAAGAATTGCTAGTTGAACTAGAACAATTAGCAGAAGAGGTACCAGAAATATGGCGTTTAGATGCAATTGCATATGTATATGGTGCGATGAATGAGGTAAATAAAGAAAAAGAATATATTGAATGCGCAATGAAAATAGATGAAGCGCATGTGGAAGTACTATATCATTATGCGAAAGTACTAGTTAAAAAGCAGAGTGCAGAAGCAATCGAAGTTGCGCTGAAAGTAATGCATAAAGATTTGGAAAGTGAACGTATATTTGGTGTGTACGTAAAAGCAATGGAACAACATAAAAAATTATCCCAAATACGAGACGTACTTCATACGCTAAAGGTGAAAAAAGCAGAAAGAAGTACAGCGTTTATGTATGCAGCTACTGCGGTTGCCGAAAGATTAGTAGAAAGGCAGCAAAATGAGCAACCAAAAAAATCTTTATTTACAAGAGCATTTTATCGCATGAAAAATCGTGCGAAGGAAATTTCAATGATTACAGTTATTATTGATTTATTTGAGATTTCCTTAAAGTTAAATCCGAAAAATAGTATGGCAGCGAAGCGTTTTGCACTATTTTACGAGAATGCAGCGATGAATAAAGAAGCGATAGAGGTATTACAAACATCGTTAGAACATAAGTGGGATTATGATGTAGCGAAGCAACTTGTAAATCTTTTCATTGAGTGTGAGGAAGAGGATATGTTACGAGATGCTTTGGAATTAACGAAACAAATGGTTCGAGAGCTACCGGATGATTATGATACTCTTCTTTTACAAGCGAGTGTATTATGTAAAACCGGAGAAGAAAGAAAAGCGGAGAAAATTTGCTTACAATTAATTGAGAAAACACCATTTGTAAGTAGAGGATTCCTTGCTTTAGCAGAATTATATCAAAGTCAAGAGAGGTATGAGGATACGATTCATTTATTAGAAGGTGCTTCTGTGCATCATCCGAATGAAACGGCAATTCTTCTTGCTTTAGCATCTTCGTATCATAAAGCTAGGCAAACGACAAAGGCAGAAGAAATAACAAGTGAAATATTAGCAATTGATGCTACTGACTTGTTAGCAAGATACGATCATGCTTGTTACTTAGCGTTATTAAATAGAAATGAAGAAGCGAAAGAAGAACTTGAAATTGTACTTCGTGAAGATGAAACAAGATTTTTCGCTGAACTTGCAGAGGAAGATGAAGATTTAGCAGGATTGCGAGAGTTTGAAAAGTAATTGTATAAGAATAGAGAAAAAGGGTATAAATAAAAATATATTTTGAATTAGTTGACAATTAATTGCCCAATGGCATAAAATAACTTTTAATAAAGTATACAAATCTGAAGACGAGAAAGAGTAAAATAGTGAGCTGTTCCCCAGAGAGCCGGTGTATTGCTGAAATCCGGTGTGCAGACGTTATTTGAAAATCATCTCCGAGGAGCCGTGGCTGAATAAAGTAAGCTCGGACGGATGTCTACCGTTACAAAGAACGCGTATGTTAGTACGTTGCTAAGTGCTATTAGTGAAAAGCTAATAGAATTAGGGTGGTAACGCGGGTAAACCCGTCCCTACTTCATAGGGACGGGTTTTTTGTGTGCTTTTTAAAAAATTCAAAGGAGTGATTGTACATGAAAAAAGTAGATGTCAAAGAGTCAGCTGTAGGGAGAGAAACACGTATTCGTAAGCAGTGGAACGAACAAAGTATTTTCGAGCAATCAATTCAGAATCGAGAAGGCGCACAATCTTTTGTGTTTTATGAAGGGCCACCAACTGCGAACGGATTACCACACGTCGGCCATGCACTTGGACGGGCGATTAAAGATTTAGTAGCGAGATATAAAACGATGGCTGGATATAAAGTTTTAAGAAAAGCCGGATGGGATACACATGGATTACCTGTAGAATTAGGCGTTGAAAAACAACTTGGTATTTCAGGTAAACATGAAATCGAAGAGTACGGCATTGAACCATTTATTCAAAAGTGTAAAGAAAGTGTATTCACATATGAGAAGCAGTGGCGTGAATTTACGGAGAGTATTGGATATTGGGTAGATATGGATGATCCGTACGTTACTTTAGAGAATCCATATATCGAAAGTGTATGGAATATTTTAGGGACGATTCATGAAAAAGGCTTGTTATATAAAGGGCATAGAGTTTCACCGTACTGCCCAAGCTGTCAAACATCTCTTAGTTCACATGAAGTTGCACAAGGATATAAAACAGTGAAAGATTTAAGCGCGACAGTTAAGTTTAAAGTGAAAGATAGTGAAGATGAATATTTCCTTGGATGGACGACAACACCGTGGACACTCCCAGCGAATGTTGCACTTGCCGTACATCCGAATATGGAATACGTTAAAGTGAAACAAGAAGGGTATGTGTACATTGTTGCGAAAGAACGTGTACAAGAAGTACTAAAAGAAAACTATGAACTACTATCTGTTCATAAAGGTGAAGAATTATTAAATACATCGTACACAGCACCGTTTCCGATGAAGGAAGTTACAAATGGATACCGTGTTATTGCGGCAGATTTTGTTACTGCAGATAGTGGTACAGGACTCGTTCATATCGCTCCAGCATATGGGGAGGACGATTATAAAGTCGTTCAAAGTGAAGGGTTATCGTTCTTACATGTTGTAGATGAAAAAGGTGAGTATACAGAAGCGGTACCATTTCTTGAAGGTAAGTTTGTAAAAGAATGTGACGTTGATATCGTTCGTTATTTAGCGAAGGAAGGTTTACTATATCATAAAGAAAAATATGAGCATAGCTATCCACATTGTTGGCGCTGTGATTCACCATTACTTTATTATGCAGGAGAAAGTTGGTTAATCCGAACAACTGAGATTAAAGAAACATTTTTACAAAATAATGATACTGTCACGTGGTATCCAGATCATATGAAACATGGACGCTTTGGTAAGTTTTTAGAAAATATGGTGGACTGGAATATTAGCCGAAATAGATATTGGGGAACACCGTTAAACGTATGGGAATGTGAAAGCTGTGATCATCAATTCGCACCGAAAAGCATTGCCGAATTAAGAAAGCATAGTACGAAAGAAACACCTGAAGATTTAGAATTGCATAAGCCATATGTGGATGAAGTAAAAGTATGCTGTGAAAAATGCGGAAGTACAATGAACCGTACACCAGAAGTAATTGATGTTTGGTTTGATAGTGGTTCCATGCCTTTTGCGCAATATCATTATCCGTTTGAAAATAAAGAGTTATTTGAAGAACAGTTTCCAGCAGATGTAATTGCGGAGGGAATTGATCAAACACGCGGCTGGTTTTATAGTTTATTAGCGGTATCGGCACTATATACAGGGAAAGTACCATATAAACGAGTATTATCACTTGGGCATGTTCTAGATGAAGAAGGACAGAAAATGTCTAAAAGTAAAGGTAACGCACTAGATCCTGTTGATTTAGTAGAGAAGTTTGGTGCCGACGCTCTAAGGTGGGCTCTACTCGTGGACAGTGCTCCGTGGAATGCGAAACGTTTTTCTGAAAGAACAGTACAAGAAGCGAAATCTAAATTTATAGATACGTTAGTCAATGTATATAGCTTCTATGTTTTATATGCAAGTTTAGATGAATATAATCCGAAAGAAAAGTATGAAGTTAAACGTACGAAATTAGATGAATGGGTGTTATCAAGATTGCATAGCACAACGAGAAAGGTAAGAACTGCACTTGATGATTATCAATTCACAAATGCAGCTCGTGAAATTGCAGCGCTTGTAGATGAAGTAAGTAACTGGTATGTAAGACGTTCACGCAATCGTTTTTGGGAATCTGGTATGAATCCTGAAAAAGCAGCTGCGTATGAAACACTTCATGAAGTGCTTGTAACCATTAGTAAATTAATCGCACCATTTACACCGTTTGTAGCTGAGGATATTCATCTGAATTTAGAAGGAAGCAGCGTTCATTTAGCAGATTATCCGGTTGTAAACGAATCACTTATCCAGCCTGAGTTAGAAGCGGAAATGGATGCTGTTTTACAAGTTGTTGAACTTGGAAGAAGTAATCGTAATCAACATTCATTAAAAGTAAAACAGCCGTTAGCAGAGCTTGTATTACTTGAGCATAACGAAAGTGATATGGATTGGGAATCTTATCGTGATATCGTAATGGATGAGCTAAATGTGAAAGCATTCCATGTTGAACTCGATGAATCGAAATACACATCATATCAATTAAAGCTGAATTTTAAAACAGCGGGACCGAAGTTTGGTAAAAATGTGAATGCAGTAAACGGGTGGTTAAAACAATTATCACAAGAAGAAGTACAAAACTTTGTATCTACAGAAAGAGCAGTTTACGAAGCAGCATCAGGAGATGAAGTAGTTGTAACGGCTGAAGATGTATTGATAGAGAAAATTGCGAAATCAGGATTCTCAAATACGACTAACGGACAATATACGGTTATGTTAGATACGAATGTAACTGAGGAATTGTTACAAGAAGGAGTAGCACGTGAATTTATTCGTGCAGTTCAAGAATATCGTAAGCAGTTGAATTTACCGGTTAATTTACGAGTGGATGTAATTCTTGATACAGAAGAAGAACTACAGCAAACATTAACGAGTCATAAAGATTTATTGGAAGAAAACTTACTCGTCAAGCAATTTACATTTGGTCACTTAACGAATGAGGACGATGAACTTTCTTTAGGTGAGACAAAAGTCCGAATTAAATTAAACGCGGCTAATTAAAGAAAAAAGGAAGTTGGAATGATTCCAACTTCCTTTTTGCATGCTAAGAGATTATCCGGCTAATTTTCTCATAATCCATTCGATAGGACCTCTAGGAAATTTCTTTCTCCATAACACGCTAAATAAAACACTGAAAATGAAAAATCCAGTAGCAAATAGTAAAACGAATAATAGTGTTTGATGTTCGATCCTATTTAATAGAATCAATAGCCCAATACCGATAAATACATGACTTACATAATGAGTTAATGTTAATTGACCGGTTTGTACAATGGATGTAATAAACCAATTCTTTTCATATTTTTCAGTAAGATGGAGGCAGATTATTAATATAGCAATAGCAGATCCTGTAGCGGATGCGACGTATAATATATTTGGTAAAATCGGTCCTGTATTAAATAAAAATGTAGATGCTTCCTCACCAATGTATGGGATGAAAAGGTGAGTTAACGCTTTGGATAATAGCTCTATAATTAACGTTACTGTTAAACCGAGCAAGAGCAATCTATGCCTAATTTGTCTATTATGAAGATCTAACCTGCCAATTATCATACCGATTAAGAAGAAAGAAAACCACGGAAAAATAGGGTGATAGCCATTAAAAAGTAAGTTGCGAAGAAATCCTTTTAAGGTCCAAAAGTCTATATAGTTTATAAATGGGATTGTGCCTCCCCATCCTTCGAAGGCGTTGAAAGTAAGTTGGAGATATTGTGCAGCAAGTAAAATAATGATAGAAAGCCATATTAGTATAGTTCTTCGTACAGTAATTAGTAATGCAGCGATGAAAAGGTAAACGCCGTAGTAGTGTAAAATATCACCCGTCCACTCCATTACATACAATAATAATCCTAAAATAAATAAGAATAGTGATCGTTTCCAAATCAATATTCGGCTGGTATTGATTTTTATTTTCTCTTGGCTAGCAACAGATGATTTAGTCATTAAAGTTATGCCAATCCCAGCAAGTATAACAAACAAGGCAGAAGCTCTACCTTCAAAAAGTGACATAAAGGTTTTTAACAGAGGAGGCCCATTTCCTTCCGCCCCTGTTATCACCATGAAATTAACTAGTAACATTCCAAACATCGCCCACGCTCTAGCAAAATCTAAGCCGATAATTCGTTTTTTAGTTTTTATATGAATCACTTCTTTCGAATATGCTGTGGACAGCTTCAATCCATATTTGTTTATAATTCATATTTACATCAAACATCATGAAGTTTCCGATATTATCAAGTACTAATGCCAACATATGAGCTTTTGAAACTAGATTTTTATTTTGAATGAGTTGAAGTTCATTTGCTTTTGTGAGCAGTGATTCAAATCCGTTTAAATATTCTGTTTGTACAGTTAGTAATCGATCTTTGTACATATCGTTTCTTGAAGATAGTAATACATATTCTTGTAATACACGATTAAAATAAGGTTCTTTCTGTTGTTCGTCTATCATTTTAAAGCCAATTTCAATACATTTCTCAATGAAATTCTCTTTCGTAAACTCTTCTGTATGGAAGAAAGAGGAGAACTGCATCGCTTCGCATAATTCATTGAAAATACTTTCGATTAATGCATCTTTAGATTTAAAGTAATAATAAATAGATGGCTTGGCGATACCAACTTCTTCAGCAATCATTGTATAGGTCGTTTTGGCAATGCCGTGTCTGGCAAATAGTCGATAACTTGCTCCAACTATGGAAGAGAGTGTTTCTTCACTTTTGCTCATGATAAGTCCTCCTAATAAAACAGGTTATATATAGTGTAGCATTCATCAGTAACTTTTTCAACCTATCGTTAGGTAAAAAAATCCTATTTTTCAATAC
>NZ_JBFPJI010000122.1:0-9766 GCF_040838205.1 Bacillus sp. S4 | reverse complement strand
TATGGATTTTGAGGATATTCATAATTTGGACGTGTGTCATATGGATTTTGTTGATATTCAGTTTCTTGAGTTTGCGGTGTTGCGTATGGATTTTGTTCGTATTGAGGCTCTTGATGTTGTGTCTCTTCCTCCCCATACTGTTCAGCATATCTTTGTTCCTGATGTTGAGGGGAAAAAGGTTGTTGTGGGTAAGGCGGTTGATTATTATAGAACATGTTTATTCCTCCTTCATAATGATGCCTACCACCTAGTGTATGGGCAGACAAGAAAATATGTGATGAAAAAATGCGGGCGTGTTACAATAAGTAACTGGGTGAAGATAAAATGATAAAACAAGAAAAAATAAAAAAAACAATAACTTTCGTAAAGCATATTTTAGAAAAAGATGCGAGTGGGCATGATTGGTATCATATTGAACGCGTACATAAATTGGCGATTTCTTTATCCGAGCAAGAAGGGGGAAATCGTTTTATAATTGAAATGGCAGCATTACTTCACGATGTAGCAGATGAGAAGTTAAATGAGAGTGAAGAAGCAGGAATGAAAAAAGTTTCTGATTGGTTAGAAGAGTTACGTGTTGAAGAAGAGGAAAGTAAACATGTTCTTCATATCATCGCCAATATGTCTTATAAGGGTGGTCATGGTGGCACAGTTGAGTCACTTGAAGGTAGAATTGTTCAAGATGCAGATCGTTTAGATGCTCTTGGTGCAATTGGAATAGCTCGTACATTTGCATACGGAGGAGCGAAAGGGAGATTAATGTATGATCCAACTATCCCTCCTCGAGAAGTGATGACGAAAGATGAATATAGAAAAAGTAATGATCCATCTTTAAATCATTTTTATGAAAAACTTTTAAAACTAAAAGATTTAATGAACACGAACGCAGCAAAACAAGAGGCTGAAGTTCGTCATCGTTATATGGAAGAGTTTATTGAACAATTTATGAAAGAGTGGAATGCACAAATATGAAAATGTTAACTGTGGAGAACTTATCGAAATCATACGGAGAAAAACCGTTATTTGATGGATTATCATGTAGTATTACAGAAGGACAACGTGTCGGAATTATTGGTGTAAACGGTACTGGTAAATCGACATTATTAAAAATTATTGCAGGATTAGAAACTCCTGATACAGGTGATATGACGCATTCACGCGGATATACAATTAGTTATTTATCACAGCAACCAGAGTTTGATGAAAAACTAACAGTATTAGAGCAAGTGTTCCATGGTGATACACCTTTAATTCGTCTTCTTCGTGATTATGAACAATCGTTATTAAATATCGAAAAAGATCCAAGTAATGAAAAAGTACAGGAACAATTATTTGCCGTACAGCAACGTATGGATGCAATGAGTGCATGGGAAGCAAATGCAAATGCGAAATCTCTTTTAACGAAATTAGGAATTACAGATTTTACTGCAATTGTTGGAAACCTATCTGGTGGACAGAAAAAACGTATCGCAATGGCACAATGTTTTATTGAAACACCTGATCTATTAATTTTAGACGAGCCTACGAACCATCTTGACCATGAGACAGTTGAATGGTTAGAAGAATATTTAGCAAGATATACAGGTGCGGTATTACTTGTAACCCATGATCGTTATTTCTTAGATCGTGTGACAAACCGTATTTTTGAATTAGATAACGGTAAACTATATAGTTACGAAGGAAACTATAGTACATTTTTAGAAGCGAAAGCACTTCGTGAAGAGCAAGAATCGGCACAAGAATCCAAACGCCAAAATTTATATCGTCGTGAACTTGCTTGGATTCGCCGTGGTGCAAAAGCCCGTTCTACGAAACAAAAGGCGCGTATTCAGCGTTTTGATGAGCTGAAGGGACAAGAAGGACCAGCAGCGAAGCAATCAGTTGATATTGCACTAAGTGGAAGTCGTCTAGGAAAGAAAGTACTTGAGTTAAAAGATGTAACGAAAAAATTTGGTGATAAGACGGTACTACATAATTTTAATCATATTGTGAAACCAGGCGATCGTATCGGAATTATTGGGGCGAATGGAAGCGGGAAATCTTCGCTATTAAATATGCTTGCAGGCAAGTTATCTCCTGATAGTGGTGAAGTTGAAGTAGGACAAACTGTAAAAGTTGCTTATTATACGCAAGAAAATGAAGAGATGAATTTAAATCAGCGTATGATTGAATACATTAAAGAGATTGCAGAAGTTATTCATACGACAGACGGAAAAGTAATTGGTGCATCTCAAATGTTAGAACGTTTCTTATTCCCGACGCATTCACATGGTACACCGCTTGGTAAACTATCTGGTGGTGAAAGAAGACGTTTATATTTATTACGTATTTTAATGGGAGAACCAAACGTACTATTACTTGATGAACCTACGAATGATCTAGATACACAAACATTAACAGTACTAGAAGATTATTTAGAAGATTTCCCAGGTGTCGTTTTAACTGTATCGCATGACCGTTACTTCTTAGATAAAGTAGTAGATGAATTGTTCATCTTTAGTGGCGAGGGCGAAGTGCGTGAATTCCTAGGTAGTTATACGGACTATTTAGAAATGGAAAAGACGAAAGAACTTATTGAGAAGGCGGAAGTTCAAAAAGAGAAAAAAGTAGTAGAAGAAGCTCCAAAACAACAACGTAAACGTAAACTTTCATACAATGAGCAGCGTGAATGGGAAACAATTGAAGATACAATTGCCGAACTAGAAGAGAAAATTGAGTCAATTGGAGAAGAACTTGCGAAAGTTGGATCTGACTTCACAAAGGCACAAGAATTATCTGAAGCACAGCAGAAAACAGAAGAAGAGCTAGAAAAAACGATGGAAAGATGGAGCGAACTATCAGACATTGTTGAAGGATTAAAATAAAAACAAGCTGCATATATTGAAAAGTAAAGAGAAAAACTTTACACTATTGGTAGAACCTATTTTAGGAGGGGAAAAAATGAGAACATCTAATCCAATGTTGAAAAAAGACGCATTTCGTAAAGAGGGAGCAAGTACTTCTGCGATGACTATTGGTGGAACAGTAGGCAAAACGTTTATCATGCTTATCTTGCTTCTTGCAACGTCTGTCTATTCATACATACAGATGACAAATAATACGATGAAAATGCCAGTATTAATTGGTGCTTTAGTTATTGCGGCAATCGTCGCATTTGCATCTATCTTCTTCCCACGTATATCACCAATTGGTGCACCGATTTATGCAGCGGTAGAAGGGATTGTATTAGGAAGTATTTCAGCGATTTATACAATGAAATTTGGCGATACTATCGTTTTAAACGCTGTCTTACTAACAATTTCAATTCTATTTGCAATGCTAGTGTTGTATGCAACGCGCGTAGTAAAAGTAACTGATAAATTCCGTACAGGTGTAATTGCGGCGACAATGGGAATTGCGGTAATGTATTTAATCGTATTCGTACTAAACATGTTCGGTGTAACTGTTCCGTATATTCACCAAGGTGGTACAATTGGTATTATCATTAGTGCAGTTGTTATCGTAGTTGCTGCATTAAATCTATTACTAGATTTCGATTTAATCGAAAGCGGTGCACGTAGCCAAGCTCCAAAATATATGGAGTGGTACGGTGCAATGGGTCTAATGATGACTCTAGTATGGCTATACTTAGAAATTCTTCGTTTTGTTTCTTACTTTACGAAAAATGACTAATAAAAAAATCCTGCATGAAATGTGCAGGATTTTTTTGTTTTCAAAGATAAATTGAAAATATGGATGTTGGCGACTTAAATTGAAGGGGGATGGAATATGATGAAAGAGAAAAAAGGATTATGAAAAAACTATTTTCTAAAAGTTTTTTCATAGAACTAGATGACGCTTTAACATATCCATCAGCAGAAGTCATTCGTTCAGCTATTGAAGGATATGCGGCTGAATGTAATGGGGAATTAAAATTTGAGAGTAAAGTTAAACCGATTATTTTTAACTTGGAAAATGTAATGTACTGCGCTGAAATAAAGATGGATCGCGGAGGATATTACATATCTTGCAGTGAAGTATAATATTTTTGGAAACCTTACATGTTTAAACTATGTAGGGTTTCTTTTTTAGTTTTGTAAGATATAAAGTAATATTTTTTATTTACAAACATGCTGTTTTGTACTTTTTACCCTTCCAACATTTTTCTTTACAATGAAGAAAAATATGTGAGGTGGTATAACTTATGATGAATCGAGTTGTATTAATCGGTAGATTGACAAAGGAGCCAGAATTATACTACACAAAACAAGGAGTCGCTTATGCACGAATATGTGTTGCGGTGAATAGAGGTTTTCGAAATAGTTTAGGTGAACAACAAGTCGATTTTATAAATTGTATTGTTTGGCGAAAATCGGCTGAAAATGTAACAGAATATTGTATGAAGGGCTCACTTGTTGGGATTACCGGGCGTATTCATACGAGTAATTACGATGATGAGCAAGGAAAGAGAGTATATAGAACTGAAGTTGTGATTGAGAGTATTACATTTTTGGAGAGAAGGCGGGAGGGTGCATCGCAATAATATTAGAATTTTAATGATAGTTTCGGATTGATTAGGTGGAAAGAGAAAGAATGAAAAAGTATGATGCTGGGAAGAAATCAGCAAAATTAAGCATCCGAGTAGGAGTATAGAGTGATAACATGTTACAATACAGCTAAGAACACGCAATAAAGGAGAGTTTTTTACGTGAAGATTAAAGCTATTGAACCGACGCCAAGTCCGAATACAATGAAAGTTATTTTAAATGAAGTATTACCATCAGGAGCGCGTAATAATTATACAAATGAAAATAAAGAACAAGCACCAATGCAAGTGCAAGAAATTTTGAAAATTGAAGGTATTAAAGGTGTGTACCATGTTGCAGACTTTTTAGCAGTAGAGCGTAATGCGAAATATGACTGGAAAGTTTTATTACAACAAGTTCGTGCCGTTTTTGGTGAAGAAATAGTGGAAGAAAGCGAAGAACAACAACTTTCTCATTTTGGAGAAGTGAAAGTGTTTGTTCAAATGTTCTTTACTATTCCGATGCAAGTGAAGTTAACAGATGGAACGACAGAAGAGCGTGTAGGCTTACCTGATCGTTTTAAAGAATCCATTATGAAAGTGCAAATGTCTGCACCTAACGTTGTGAAAGAGCGCAAATGGGTAGAGCAAAGTACACGTTACGGTAATTTTGAAGAAATCGGGAAAGAAGTAGTAGAAGAAATTGTTGCTGCTTATTCAGAAGATCGTGTAAATGAAACGGTTAAAGAATTATTAGATCAAGTAGGTGCTGTTGAAGTAACGATTCAAAAGCGTGAGCCATATAAAGTAACAGAAGAGATGATGAAGGATTCCGACTGGAAAAAACGTTTTGCAGCTTTAGAACAAATGGATCCTACTGAAGAAGATATGCCAGTATTGAAAATGGCGTTAGATGATGAGAAAGTATCTATCCGCCGCCTAGCAACAGCTTATTTAGGTATGGTAAAAGGTGAAGGCGTATTGCCGTTATTATATAAAGCATTATTAGATCGTTCTGTAAGTGTTCGCCGTACAGCAGGAGATTGCTTATCAGACGTAGGTGACCCAGCAGCGATGTTCGTTATGATTAAATCTCTGAAAGATTCAAGTAAATTAGTACGCTGGCGTGCAGCAATGTTCTTATTTGAACTTGGTGATGAAAGTGCAATTCCGGCATTAAAAGTAGCTGAAGATGATCCAGAGTTTGAAGTAGCAATGCAAGCACGTTTAGCTTTAGAACGTATTGAAGGCGGCGAAGAAGCAAAAGGATCAGTATGGAAGCAAATGACGGAGTCTCGTAAAGGGGAATAGTTTATGATTGTTTTCTATGATAGTTGGTGTCCGATGTGTACAGCAGTTGCAGAGCGTACGGAAAAATTAGATAAAAAGGGTACGATGAAATTTGTTTCATTTCGAGATGAAGATGTAGTTGAGAAGTATGAACTTTCTCAAGAATTACAAAGTAAGATGGAACAGAGATTGTATATTTTAAAAAATAATAAGTGGTATGACGGAATTCATAGCATTAACGTATTAGCAAAGGCCGTTCCATCTTATTGGTTTGCAGTGCCGTTTATAAAATTATCTATCGTACTTGGATTTGGAAGTAAAGTATACGATTATATTGCCAACAATAGAAAACTTGTCCCAGTTGGACACTGCCGTGAAGGGGTTTGTGAAATCCCTACAAAAAAATGAAATCATCACTATCTTTCTTTTGCACCTATTAAAAGCGCGTGATATGATGAAGTTGGAATGAAAGTTGAAGGAGAGATTACAAGATGTCAAATGCATATGAAGAATACATGCGCCAAATGGTAATTCCAATGCGCCAAGAATTAGTGCGTTCTGGATTTGAAGAGTTAACTACAGAAGAAGCTGTAACAGAATTTATGGAGAATGCATCAGGTACAACTTTAGTAGTTGTAAACTCTGTTTGTGGTTGTGCAGCTGGTTTAGCACGCCCATCAGCAGGTCAAGCGGTTGTACGTGCTGAAAAACAACCTGATCATCTTGTAACTGTATTTGCAGGTCAAGATAAAGATGCTACTGCGAAAATGCGTGAATACTTCGGAGAAATCCCTCCATCTTCACCATCTATGGCATTACTAAAAGGAAAAGAAGTTGTTCACTTCATTCACCGTCATGAAATTGAAGGCGCAACAATGGACGAAATTATTACAAACTTAGAACAAGCTTTCGAAAAGAATTGCTAAAGTAGGGGGAGAGTAAATCTCCCTCTTTTCTTTATATAGAGGTGAAAAAATGATAGTAACAACAGCAGGAAGAACAAATAAAGAAATGACAGCTTATGCAAATAAGGTAGCAGAAGAATTAAATTGTTCTTTCGTTTTACGTAATGATATACCTGTGCACAAACTGCATGAGCAGTATGAACAAGATGTGCTGATTGTAGGGAAAAACCGATTAGCTATTTATCCAAAGGGTACGGAAGAGTCGTTTTTCTTTCATCCAAACTCAGCAATGTTTCGTGTGAAAAGGTTAATGCGCGGAGAACACGATCCCTTTGTACAAGCTGCTAAACTAGAGAGCGGAATGACAGTATTAGATTGTACGCTCGGTATGGCATCAGATAGTATTGTTGCTAGCTATATTGTTGGTGAAGATGGAAAAGTAACAGGGCTTGAAGGAAACGAATATATGGCGTACATCATGGGAAAAGGCTTGAAAACATGGTCTTCATCCGTTTCTGAAATCGATGAAGCAATGCAAAGAATCGATGTAAAACAAACTGAGCATTTCGCATTTTTAACGCAATGTGAAGATAATAGTTATGACGTCGTATACCTTGATCCGATGTTTGAAGAAACTGTCATCGAATCAGATGGAATAAAAGGGTTAAAACATTTCGCTTTGTATCATGATATTACTGACGAAACAATTACGGAAGCGAAGCGTGTGGCGAGAAAACGTGTCGTTCTGAAAGATCATTTCCGTAGTTCTAGATTTGAAAAGCACAATTTTCACGTATACAAAAGAAAAAGTGCAAAATTTCATTTTGGTGTAATTGCCCCTTGCTAATTGTTTGAAAAGATGTATAATAAGCAATAATTAATTAAATATACTGTCTGTGATGAAGAGAGTAGTCTTTTTCAGAAGGAAAGCGAGCTAGGGATGGTGTGAGCCTAGTGCAGAAGAAAAAGATGAAGCGCACTTCGGAGACGCTTCTTGAACGAATAGTAGAGTAAGCCGAGGCCCCCTGTCC
This sequence comes from Bacillus sp. S4, assembly GCF_040838205.1. NCBI lineage: Bacteria > Bacillati > Bacillota > Bacilli > Caryophanales > Bacillaceae > Bacillus > Bacillus sp. S4. The sequence goes on along the minus strand of NZ_JBFPJI010000122.1, from coordinate 2,036 downwards.
TCGTTATAAACGGGAAAGTGGTTCGGAATGAACAACAAGGGTGGTACCACGGGTTAAAACTCGTCTCTTTTTTAGAGACGAGTTTTTTGTGTTTAAAAAATAAGGAGGTTGTAGTATGGATTATAAAACGCAGTTTGCGAAAAGTTTATCGAATATTTTTACGAATGAATTAACGCAAAATCAAATTTTAGATTTAATCGAAACACCAAAACAAGATGAATTCGGAGATGCAGCGTTCCCATGTTTTTCACTAGCGAAGCAATATAGAAAATCACCAGCTGCTATCGCAAAGGAAGTTGCGGAGAAATTAAATGACCCATTTTTTATGAAAATAGAGGCTGTTGGCCCGTATGTAAACGTCTTTTTTAATCGTCAAACAGTAAGTGATGAAGTATTAAAAACAATTTTAACGGAGAAAGAAGAGTACGGTCAAAATCATTTTGGATGTGAAAAAACAGTAGTTATCGATTATTCTTCTCCTAATATCGCGAAACCTTTTTCAATGGGGCATTTACGTTCTACAATGATCGGTAATTCGCTGAAACATATCGCCGAAAAATGTGGATATGAAGTTGTCGGAATTAATTATATTGGGGATTGGGGAACACAGTTTGGAAAGTTAATTACCGCATATAAAAAATGGGGAAATGAAGAAGTAGTTAAAGAGGATCCAATTCGTGAGTTATTTAAGTTATATGTTCAGTTTCATGAAGAAGTAAAAGAGAACAAAGAACTAGAAGAAGAAGGGCGATCATGGTTTAAAAAACTAGAAGAAGGAAATGAAGAAGCAGTCGAACTTTGGAATTGGTTCCGTCATGAGTCTTTAAAAGAATTTTCTCGTATTTATGAACTTCTCGGTGTGGAATTTACAAACTTTCAAGGAGAAGCTTTCTATAACGATAAAATGGAAGACTTTATTGGGATTTTAGAAGAGCACGACTTACTGGAAGAATCAGAAGGGGCATTAGTCGTTAATTTAGAAGAAGAAGGTATGCCGCCATGTTTAATTAGAAAATCAGATGGTGCTACCATTTACGCAACACGTGATTTAACAGCGGCATTGTATCGTCAAAACACATACGAATTTGATAAGGCTTTATATGTAGTAGGACCCGAACAAAGTTTACATTTCAATCAATTTTTCACTGTATTAAAAAAGCTTGGCTATAACTGGGTGGATGGTATGGAACATGTACCGTTCGGGTTCATATTAAAAGATGGTAAGAAAATGTCGACACGTAAGGGCAGAATTATTTTATTAGAAGAAGTGCTAGAAGAAGCTGTTGCACTTGCGGAACAAAATATTGAAGAGAAAAATCCGAATTTAAAACAAAAAGAAGAAGTGGCAAAACAAGTCGGTGTTGGAGCAGTAATCTTCCACGATTTAAAAAATGAGCGTATGCATAATATCGAATTTTCATTAGAAAATATGTTGAAATTTGAAGGAGAAACAGGACCGTATGTACAGTACACGCATGCGCGTGCTTGCTCTATTTTAAGAAAAGAAAGTGTGGAATTTGAAACGTGTAATTTTGAATTAAAAGACGATTACAGCTGGAGTATAGTAAAATTACTTAACAAATTCCCGCAAGTAATTGAAGCGGCCTTCAACAAAAATGAGCCATCTATTATTTCAAAATACGTATTAGATGTAGCACAAGCGTTCAATAAATATTATGGAAATGTTCGTATTTTAGAAGAGAGCGAAGAGAAGGACAGTAGACTCGCATTAGCTTACGTTGTGACGGTTGTATTAAAAGAGGGATTACGTTTACTTGGGGTGGGGGCGCCTGAGGAGATGTAAAATAATAATTTTGTAACAAAAAGGCAAATCAGGCGGTCATTAACCTGATTTGTCTTTTTGTATTTTCTTGAATAAATTCTTATCTATAAAGTGTTATACGCTACGAAGTGTAAGAATTCTATAATTTTGTTACGAAATCAATTAAAATATTTTTAGAGAGGATGGTTCGTATTGATTCGAAGTTTCATTTTAAATATTCCTTGTCATAGAATACAGGAAAGGAGTTTCCTGA
>NZ_JBFPJI010000121.1:0-9855 GCF_040838205.1 Bacillus sp. S4 | reverse complement strand
AAATGAAAAAAATGAATGAGTTTATTCAAATGATGATGCAGGATGATGAAAATGAATAATGCGGTTCCTGTTCAATCTTCTAGCACACCAGGTGTTGTTTTAAAAACAAAATTTGTCTTACCAAGTTCGGATGCCTTTCAGAACTATATTGAGTATGTAGATCGGGAAGAAGCAAAAAGTGAAGTGAAGCTGAATCCGAAAATGTTTGAAACGTATCAAGAATACATGGGGAATCCAGAAAAGACATCGGCGCTGTTTACGGAACACGCAAACCGTTTATCAGAAAGTGAGAAAAAAGCCTTAAAGGAAATGTTTAAAACCGCTCACGAAAACGGAAGTATTATGTGGCAAGATGTCATTTCTTTTCATAATCCTTGGCTAGAGGAACAAGGCATTTATGATGCAAAGACAAAGACGTTGGATGAGAAAAAGTTAATGGATGTGACACGGCTTGCGATGAAAGAAATGCAAAAAAGGGAGGGATTAGAAAAAAGTTCTACTTGGTCCGCAGCCATTCATTTTAACACGGATAATATTCATATTCATGTAGCAACTGTTGAACCATTTCCAACGAGAGAACGTGGAAAAAGAAAACCCAAAACATTGGATGCGATGAGGGGAAAAGTCGTAAATAATCTGTTAGATCGTAAGCAGGAACAAAAACAAATTAATGATCTGATTCGAAACAATATGGTGGGAAGTAAAAAAGAGGATTCGGTTTTTGATTGGCGCAATCAACATTTGAAACCATTGTTTTTACAAATCTATAAACAGTTACCAAGTGATAAAAGACAGTGGCAATATAGCTACAATACAATTCAGCCATTGAAGCCGGAAATTGATGAATTAAGCAGGCGATATATTCAACATCATCATAAAAAAGATTACGATCAGTTTCTCCAAAAGTTAGATAAAGAAGTTCAAGTTTTTAAAGAAGCATATGGAGAAGGAAAGTATGATAAGAAGCAATATGAAAACTATAAGACGAATAAAATCAATGACCTGTATAAAAGAATGGGGAACGCTTTTTTACAAGAAATGAAGGCATACGATAAAGAACAAAAGAGAATCCATCATATGAAAAAATCAAAGCCATTTCAAAAATTTCAACAGAATGTATCTATTCAGTATTCCATGAAGAAAGTGGAACGTGCTTTTAAAAGTGAATATGAAAGTTGGAAGAACCAAAAGTATTATGAGCGTATGCAAAAAGAGAGTGCATATCAAAATGAAAGGGGTTATTAAATGAGTACAATTAGAAGACAGGTAACGATGGATCAAGAGACAGAGGATTATATAAAGGATTATATGGAGGCACATGGAATTCGATATACAGGGGAAGCAATGGGAAGAATTTGCAAGGAGCATGAAGCAGCAAAAAGTACAGAATGGTCACTAAATTATATAACGGAAGTGGTATCGAATAACTTACATGATGTGTTAAAAAGTGAGCTAACAAAAATTCGTCTTGGTGCAAATAGTGCGGATCGAAATACACAAGTTTTAATTGAGTTATTAAATGGTTATTTCTTTTTAGAAGGCGTAGACAGCATTATTACGACTGATAAACAGGAGATGGAAAGTGTAAAAATGGCAAAGAAAACTGTGGAAGAACGAATTAGCCATTTAAGACAAAAACGTTTAGATCATGAGGCATCAAAGAACAATGTAACATAAGCTACATTGTTCTTTTTTATAAATAAATAGGAGGTTATTAGGATGTTGTTATTTCATGAAGATATTGCATTAGGAGTTATTAAAGAAATTGGAGAAGGTGAACTCGTTTTACTTGTAAAAGAGGAAGAATTAACAATCAAAATTACAAGAGAACAAGAGGAAGAACTTGCAGTTCATGTTATGAATCAAGAGAATATGTTAGTTCCGATTAACCTAAAAACTCATGCGCTTTTCTTTGATACAACGGAAAGATGGAATGAAGAAGACATGGAGGAATTGCAAAGAGCAAGTGAAAGAGTGGGAGAAGGTCATGAGTAAAAATTATAAGAAAAAGTATCAAACGAAATCACCGGAAGAAAAGAAAGAAGCGGTGCAAGCTTTAACAAAAAAGATGGAAAAAAGCATAGAAGGCTATTTTCGTACACCGGGAGATTTGAAAAATTATTTATCGTTTATGGCAAAATTTTATCACTATTCACCATCTAATATTTCATTAATACAGAGTCAATTCGAGGGAGCCAAGGCAGTTGGTTCCTTTTCTTTTTGGAAAGAAAAGGGGTTTGCGGTTAAGAAGGGTGAGAAAGGAATCCAGATCCTTGTTCCGAACCGAATTATAGCAAAATTTAAAGACAAAGAAGGCACTTGGAAAACAGTAACTAAGGCAAACGAGGAAGAGAAAAAGCAAATTGAATCTAAAAGTGTAGAAGTGAAACCTGGTCGTTTATATTTTGCTGTCGGCCATGTGTTTGACGTGTCTCAAACAAACGCAAAAGCGGAAGATCTACCTCGTATTTTTCCGAATCGATGGCTAGAAGGAAGTGTAAAAGATTACAAGAGTTTGTATAGAGGAATGGAAGCTGTTGCGAAAAAAAACGGTGTGAAAATTATTGCACCAAAAGCAGAACTGGGTGTCGCAAAGGGTGTTAGCTACACCTTAACAAAAGAGGTTGCCTTGAATCCACGGAACAGTGAATTGCAAAATGTAAAAACGTTACTTCATGAATTGGCACATGCCAAACTTCATACAGCAGAAACACATATGAATTACACAGAACCAGAAAAAGAGTTTCAAGCAGAAATGACAGCTTATGCCGTTTCTTCTTATTTCGGAATTGATACAAGTGAATATTCTCTAGGATATTTGGCGAACTGGACACAAGGAAAAGAAATGAAAGATAAAACGAAGTTGTTGAAAGAAGTACATGAAACTTCCATTGAATTCATCGAAACGATTGAAAGTAGTTTGGAAAAAGAAAAACAACAAATAAATGAAAAAGAGGTGGGAAGTATGGCAAAAGGAAATGAAAAACAGGATGAAAAAAATATCTTATTGGTGGAATACATGAGTTTAAGTAACACGACACAAGAACTCGTTTCTGTTAACCATTTAAGAGAACAAGCAGATAAAAATCGAGCGTTTGAGCCTGTAGAAGGTGCAGAAAAATTGAGTGATAAAGAATTTATTGAAGCATTTAACGAGGTGAATCAAGAAAAGTATGCAGCACTAAATCAGAATGAAATTAATCGACCAACTATGCTAGTTCAATGGAGCGACAACGAAATTTTTAAGAATAATCAACTGATCCCATTTGGAGAAGCCAATGAAAAAATGGCTGAAGTCATTTCAAGTATTGAAAAAGCAAGAGAAGAAGCTAAAGAAAGAGGTCAAACCATCCCCTACGATCAAGCTCGTTATCATATTGCCATTCCAAAAGAAGTCGATAGGGATTTTGGAAGAATGGAGCTTGTGAGTATGGATCGTTTCAATATGGGAGATGGGGACTACAAGACACCATATGAACAAGTATTAAACGAGAAAAGGTATCTATCGGATGAAGTAAAACAAGCGTTACGAGATGAGGTGGTGAACCATAGAAATAACAAAGAAATACCTATGGAAAAAGCACAAGAAAATCCATTAGAAAAATCGAAAGAGACACCCAACCATTTAGTTACAATTGAAGTATTAGCAAACGGTATACAAGATGAAGAGCTTGCAAGAATACACATGATGGATGGGGTTACGAAAGATATTAATTATTTGTCTGTATGGAATCAAGATAAAACAGATCGGGACGATTTATATGTTTCCTTAATGGAGAAAAACGGAGAACGAGAAAATGTCTATTTGGATAACATTTTGAAGCCGGATTTATATGAAAAAGTTCAAAGTTCTATTTTTGATGGCAGAGGAAATTTGTCATTTGTCATTCATGAAAAAGATGCAAAAATGAGTCTGGATGAAATCGTAAAAGACGAACGATATGGACTCTTAGTTGATAAAGCGGAGGAACAAAAAGATCATTCGTTTAATGAAAAAGAAGTGGAATTGTATAAAGAAATGAAAAAGGAAGGATATGCACCTATTGCCTCCTTAGATCAACAAATTCAACCTTCAAAAGAACAAGAGTCAACTACATTAGATAAGGATTTAAGCCGGAAATACGAAGCATACAGACGTTCACAATATGAAGAAACACCAGATAATATCGATAGTATTGTCACTCGTGTAAAAGCTGAAGAGCGTTATTATACAACAAAGTATGTTTCGATTGATAATGAGCTGGTAAGCCAGGAACACGTAGTGAAATTAGAAAACCAGGTGGATGAGAAGCTTGGGAAAGAAGGAATAACGGTGAATCAGTCTACAACTTCAAAGGAAATGGATGTAGATAAAAAAATTCAGCCATTGAACGGAAAACAAACGAATCATAAAGAAAAAGACAAGGAGCCAGAGCCTGGTAATGTAGAACAGTCGAAGGCTACAAAGAAATCAAGTAGAAAAAGAGAAACAATGGAAATGGAACGATGAAAAATTTTATAGCAGGAACACCAGATTAAATCATTTTTTGTTACTCAATTGAGATAACGGAGAGTGATTTTTTTATATCTAAAAATGAAAGAGGGTAAAAGTAAAAGTAAAAGCCCTCTTTCTTGTTTATAGAACGAAAGGAGTGAATGTCATGAATGTATGGCTATTTGCGGGCTGTATGTTCCTTGTAGCAGTCTTTTTGAATATGTTGCTATTATTTGGTCACAGAATGATAAAAAAGCGGAAAAACATGAAATGGAAGCGTAAAACTGAAATTATAGATTAATAGGAGGTACTACGTATGGGAAAAACATTATTTATTGCTGAAAAGCCGAAGGTAGCTGTTGAATTATTAAAATCACCTAGATTTAGAAACTCACAAAAGCATCCAGGTAGTAAACCGTATTATGGCTACTATGAAAATGAAAATTACATTATTAGTTGGTGCCGTGGGCATTTATTAGAGTTAAAACATCCAGAAGAGATGGATGAAAGATACAAAGAATTTAAATTTGATCACTTACCCATTATTTTAGAGCCGGAATATAAAGAGAAATCGGATAGTCTCGAACAAATTCAAATATTAGTTAAGCTGTTAAATCGTCCCGATGTAGAACATGTGGTCAACTCCTGTGATGCAGATAGAGAAGGTGAGCTTATCTATCGTGAGATAGTTGAGCATGCAGGTGTGAACAAGCGAGAATCCCGTCTTTTTATCTCTTCCTATGAGGCCGCAGAATTAGAGGGAGCATTGAACCGATTAGAACCAGGAACAGACTATAATGGGCTTGCACAATCCGCTAAAGCAAGGCAATACCTGGATTATATTCTAGGAATTAATGTTACAAGGGGTTGTACATCAAAACTAGCAAGAAACCAATTCTTATTGGCTTCTGGTCGTGTTCAAATGTGTATCTTGAATGAAATTCGTCAAAGGGAAATTGCTATCCAAAACTATAAAGAACAAACCTATTACAATTTAAAGCTACTAACGGAAAACGGTTTATCACCAGTAATGAAAACAGAAGATCAACTGATAGATCCATCGCCACTACAAAGGCTTGGAGATAGCTTGAAAGAAACGAATGTAATCGTAACGGAATTTAAAGAAAGTACGAGAAAAAAGAAACCAAAATTATTATATAACTTAACGGATATCTACAAAGATGCTCACGCTAAGATGAAGATAAATGCAGAAACAGCAAAAAAACATATTCAGAGTTTGTATGAAGAAGGCTTTATCACATATCCTCGTTCTTCATCCAGGCACTTACCTACAGAACAAGTGGAACGAGTGAAAGAAGTAATGGGAGCATTAGAAAAAAGCGCCTATGTAAATCTCGTACAACAAGTAATCCCATCTTCTATTACAAAAAAACACACTACATTTAATGATGAATTAGTCAGTAGTCACTTTGCCATCATCCCAACAACAAAATTATATGTCGGGACCAACCGAAATCCATTAGAAAAACAGTTATATGACTTAATTGTAAAACGATTTATCGGGAATTTTATGAGACCAGCAATCTACCTGGTAAGAGAAGTACATTTTATAGATCAAGAGGGCAACACATACAGTACAAAAGAAAAGATCCTACAAGAGAAAGGGTTTCTAAGTGTGTTTCAAGAGGATATAGAAGAGGGATCAGTTGAAGCATTTCAGATACCTAGTTTACGAGAAGGAGATTCTTTCAGAATCGTTCAGTATGACTTGATTGAGTCTCGAACAAAGAAACCAGCCTTTCATACGGAAAGTTCCATTTTAACCTTTATGGAGACGGCAGGACGTAAATTGGATGATGAACATTTGAAAGAACTTATGAAAGGAAAACGGATTGGGACAGTCGCAACGGAAGAAACGTTTATTCCGAAACTGTTAGAGCGAAGCTATATTGATGTTACCAACAGTCAGATTCGAACCACTAATATTGGTCGTGCGTTTATAGATGCTTTTCCGGTAGATGAAATCAAAAATCCAGCTTATACGGCTGAAATGGAAGGGATGATCTACATGATCGAAAAGAAAGAAATGAAATATGAGGAATTTGTAGAGAAAACAAATACGTTTGTAAAGGATACGGTAGAGCAATTAGGCGCAATGGATGATAAGGTGTCGGATAGTATTATTAATACCTGGAATCAGCAGATTGAGGTGTGCAAATGTCCTTGTAGAAAAGGAAAAATCCTTCATAAAGGTAATTTTTATGGTTGCAGTAATTATCCAGAATGTGAAATCTCCTTACCGAAAAAAATTAAAGAAAAAGCGATTCCGGAAGCGCAAGCGAAAAAGCTGTTTGAAGATAAGAAAACAGATCTTTTAAAAGGATTTAAGTCCAATGAGAAGGAGTTTTCCGCTTATCTAGTGTTACATGAAGGGAAAGTTAAATTTCAGTTCCCAACACAAGAGGGGCTGTCATTTGGTAAATGTCCAAAATGTAAAAAAGGGGATATGCTTCATCGTAAAACATTTTATGGTTGCACGGAGCATAAAAACGGATGTGATTTTATGTTACCAGCCAAGATGAAAGGGAAAGCGATCCCTGGTAATCAGATGAAAAAGCTAATTCAGTATAAAACAACGGATTTTATAAACGGCTTTCAAGGAGAAAAGGGAGAATTTACAGCGGCTATCTATATGGAAGCGGACGGAAGTTTGAAATTCCGTTTTCCAACGACTGAAGATCGTACCATTGGTAAATGTCCATTATGTAAGAGTAGAGTTCTTGTAGGGAAAAGTAACTACTTATGTGAGAAATACAAAAAAGGTTGTGACTTCATTATTTTTGGTACATTCTCTGGTAAAAATCTGAGCAGTAACCATGTGAAAAAGTTATTAGAGAAGAATGTGACAGACCAGATCAAAGGGTTTATCTCAAACAAAAATGGGAAGAAATTTGACGCTCGTTTATCATACAGCGTACAGGAGAAGCGATTAAAATTCTTATTCGGCAAATAAAAATTGAATGCATGTAAAAGAGGACTAGGAAATGGAATAGTCCTCTTTTTTATTTCATTTTATAGAGTAAAGGGGGGATTCCGTAATGGCACATGTCAGTACGGAGGATGCGATGAAAGCAAGAAAAGTTGACTTGATTTCATATCTGGAAGCAAAAGGAGAAACGTTTAAGAAAGAAGGAAACTATTATCGTCATACGGAACATGACAGTCTCATCATTAAAGGGAATCAGTACGCCTGGAATAGTCGAGGGGAAAAAGGTTATGGAGCGATTAGCTTTGCGATGATGTACTATGACATGACATTCCCACAAGCCGTGATGGACATTCAGAAGGGGGACTACAAAGAGTTTGATCGTTCAAAAGCTGAAGAGGAGCGCAAAAAAGAGCAGCAGCCTTTTAGTTATCCAAAACACTTAGAGGTGCCGAAACAAACAGAAATCAAGCAATACTTAATTGATGAGAGAAAAATTGATCCTCGTTTAGTTAACTGGCTGATTAAAAAGGATCTCATCGCCCAGGATAAGAAAAATAACGTGGTGTTCAAATGGAGGGAAGAAGGAGGCAAAGGGCAAGTAATTGGAATGAACCGTCAAGGTACGGTCAAAATGGAGAATAAAAGAGGAAGCTTTAAGCAAATTGTCCCGAATTATGAAAAAATCAATGCCGGTTTTACGGTTGATGTAGGTAAACCGGATAAGATTTATTTTTATGAAGATCCAATCGACATGTTATCTCATTGGAGCATTAAACAAAATAATATCCAAAACGCTCGCCTGGTTTCTATGCATGGATTGAAGTCAAAAACAGTGATTGAATCTTTAATGGATGCGAAAAAAGAAGGGCACGATATTAAAGAGGTCATAATGGCAGTTGATAATGATAAGGCTGGGAAAGACTTCATTCAGACAATGAAATGCTTTGTAGATCTTAAAGAGGATATTCCAAAGAATGAAAAAGAAGATTGGAACGATGTCCGGAAGAAACAAGTGAGTGAGCAACAGGTAAAAGAAACAGCACAACCAAAGAAAATAAAACCAATTAAAGAGGTGGAGAGAAGTGTCTAATCTACCAGAAATGCCAAACATATTACAAATTTTGATGTATGGTTTTATCCTTTATGTTCTTTTTCGTATTTGTAAATTTATGTACCGGAAGATCCAAGAGCGAAGAATATTAAAGCGAATGGCTAAGTCCGGTATTCGCTATATAGACAAAATGGACGGACATCAATTCGAAGTATACCTAAAAGCTCTCTTTCGAGAGTTGGGTTATTCTCCAACAGTCACAAAGCAGTCAAATGATTTCGGAGCGGATCTTGTATTGAAGGGAAAAAATCGTATTGTAATCCAGGCGAAACGATATGGGATGAGAAATAGAGTCGGCATCAGTGCCGTACAGGAGATATATGCAGCACAAGCCTATTATAAAGCACACGAGGGCTGGGTTGTAACAAACAGTGTATATACAAGACAAGCAAAAGAATTAGCGGAAGCTTGTAATGTAAAACTAATAGATCGTGTAGAACTCCAGAAATTGATTAATAAAATCAATCCCGAATATTCGGCTGAAGATGTATATCAAGGGATAACACCTGCAGAACGGAAATGTCCAACATGTAAACATGATTTAGTGGTTCGTGATTCAAATAAAACAGGAAGTAAGTTTTTTGGTTGTTCTCAATATCCCACATGTACACATACAGAACCAATTAATACATGAGCTGTGATGAAAATCCGGCTCTTTTTTCATTTGTTTAAAGAATACCTGAAAAAAATCAATCTAACTAAAAAGTGACTCTTCAGATTTAGTTGTATGGGTTTTTGATGAAGTTATGAATATAATAAGTCGTATTTATTATAAAAACGCATGCAAAGGGAGAAACGGACTTTAAATGCGTTTTTAGGTTTTTTAGGAAAAATAAAAGGGTAGTCATTATTTACGACTTAACCCTTTGTCTACGATCTGACGAATTGCTTCATTTCGATTACTAATCTTGTTATCGTGCCAAAAATCCTCTATTTGTTTTATCTGTTCTTTTGTAAATGAAACTAAATTTTCATGTATAGGGAAAGCTTGTTACAATAGTAAAGAATAACTTGGGTACAATTGATAATGAAATGGGGAAAGATGCTAGATGAAAGCAACCGGAGTGACTAGAAAAGTAGATGATTTAGGGCGTGTGGTAATTCCAAAGGAACTTAGAAATACGCTAGGTATTAAAGAAAAATCACCATTAGAGATCTTTGTTGAAGGTGAAGACATTGTTTTACAGAAGTATCAGCCTGGTGGTGTTTGTGCATTAACAGGAGAGGTGTCAAATCATAACATATCATTAGCAAACGGTAAGATAACATTAAGTCCAGAAGGTGCAGAACTATTAATAAAAGAAGTAGAACAGTACCTTG
>NZ_JBFPJI010000120.1:0-9909 GCF_040838205.1 Bacillus sp. S4 | reverse complement strand
AAAGAAATTGATATTATGATGATTTCAGCTGTACATGATATGGGAAGTATAAAAAAAGCATTACAATATGGAGTTGTAGACTATCTAATTAAACCATTTACATTTGAACGCTTTAAGGAAGCATTAACTGTGTATCGAGAAAAATTTACTTTCATGAAAGAACAACAAAAAATTAGTCAATCGGAATTAGATTCGCTAATTTTACAAAAAGAAAAAAGAGAGTCCTTTGACTATAAAGAGCTTCCGAAAGGATTAACAAAGCAAACATTGCAACTAATTTGGCAGCAAATCAAATCGCTTCACGGACAAGCATTTACAACAGATGAAATGGCGAAATTAGTAGGGGTTTCAAGAGTTTCTATTCGAAAGTATGTAATGTTTTTGACTGAAATTGGAGTTTTAGAGAATGAAATGGTGTATCAACATGTGGGAAGGCCGGTAAGTAAATTAAGGTGTATTGACCCAAACAAAATAGACTTTTACGTATAAGCGACTTATTATAGGTCGCTTATACTTTTTTTAATTACAAAAGTAGTTACAAAACTTACAAAAACTATTTTTACTATTGAAAGCGTTTTAATATTGTTATTAAGAAAACAAGGGGGTGCCATATGGGAATTCAAAAGAATGTGGAAGCGGTATCATTTTCTGAGGGAAATGAGGTACAAAGAGAATCGTTCGCTTCTAAAATTATGAATGTAAAAATCGGTGTAATACCTTTACCGTTATATGTAGTATTGGCTGCTATTATTTATGGGGCATCTGTATATAATAAATTACCAGCAGATATGATTGGTGGATTTGCAGTTATTATGATTATGGGTATTTTCTTAGGTGACATTGGGATGAGAATTCCAATTCTAAAAAACATCGGTGGTCCAGCAATTCTTTCATTATTTATTCCATCGTTACTTGTATTTTTCAACTGGATGAATCCAGCTTCAATGGAAGCTGCGACTATGTTAATGAAAAAATCGAACTTTTTATATTTATATATTTCTTGTTTAGTAGTAGGAAGTATTTTGGGAATGAATCGTAAAGTGTTAGTACAAGGTTTCGTTCGCATGTTTATTCCTTTAGTAGTAGGAACGTTAGCTTCTATAGCAGTAGGCTTATTAGTAGGTTCACTATTTGGATTTGAAATGAAGCAGACATTCTTCTTTATCATCGTACCAATTGTGAGTGGTGGTATTGGGGAAGGGATTTTACCATTGTCGTTAGCTTACGGTGATATTTTAAATGAATCATCAGCAACATTTGTATCACAGCTTATTCCAGCAGCTATTATCGGAAATATGTTTGCAATCGTGAGTGCAGGCTATATGAAACGATTAGGGGAGAAGAGACCTGAACTTAGTGGGAATGGTGTATTAGTAAAAACAGATAATCAAGCAGAATTATTAAAAGAGCAAAATACAGAAAAACCAATTGACTTCTCATTAATGGGAGCAGGTTTATTAATTGCATGTACGTTCTTCATCTTTGGAGGATTTGCTTCTAAGTTCATCGGTATTCCTGGGGCAATCATTATGATTTTCTCAGCAGCACTTGTGAAATACTTTAAATTAATGCCAGCAAAAATGGAGCAAGGAGCATTCCATTTATATAAATTTATTTCAAAGAATTTAACTTGGCCGTTAATGGTCGGTTTAGGATTGCTATACATTCCGTTAAAAGACGTAGCAGCAGTTCTTTCTGTAGGATATGTTGTTGTTTGTGCATCAGTTGTTCTTACAATGGTAGCATCAGGTTTTCTTGTAGGGAAAGTGATGAAAATGTATCCAGTTGAATCAGCAATTGTAACTGGATGTCATAGTGGTTTAGGTGGAACTGGAGATGTTGCTATTCTATCAGCTTCAAATCGTATGGAATTAATGCCGTTTGCGCAAATTTCAACGCGTTTAGGCGGGGCTGCAGTGGTCGTAACAGCAACAATTTTATTGAAAATGTTTTCATGATCAAAACAAGCTAGCTATATTCGTATAGCTAGCTTGTCAAATTAAGGGGAGATTATAAGTATGTTAGAAAATCAAATTAATGAAAGATCATTGTTATTGCATAAAGAGTTAGTAGGGAAAATTGAAATTACAAGTAAAGTAGAAGTGAATACAGCGGACGATTTAAGTTTGACTTATACACCGGGGGTAGCAGAGTCTTGTAAAGCAATTGCAGCAGATGAGGAAACAGCGTATGACTATACAGCAAGAGGGAATATGGTTGCAGTTGTTTCAGATGGAACAGCAGTACTTGGTTTAGGGAATATTGGACCGAAAGCGGCTATGCCTGTTATGGAAGGGAAAAGTATTTTATTTAAGAAGTTTGCGAATGTAGATGCTTTCCCGCTATGTTTAGGGACGACTGATGTGGATGAAATCGTTACCCTTGTGAAAAATCTAGAGCCTACATTTGCAGGTATTAATTTAGAGGATATTGCAGCACCACGCTGTTTTGAAATTGAAAAACGATTAAAAGAAGAAACGAATATTCCTGTATTTCATGATGATCAGCATGGGACGGCTATTGTCGTTTTAGCAGCTGTTATTAATGCATTAAAAGTTGTAAGTAAACAAATGGATGATGTGAAAATTGTTATTAACGGTGCGGGTTCGGCAGGAATTGCAATTGGAAAATTATTATTAAAAGCTGGCGCAAAACACATTACGTTAGTTAGTTTAGAAGGTATTGTTTGTGAAGGTGAAACGTGGATGAACGAAGCGCAAATCGAAGTTTCACAGAAGACAAATCGAGAATATGTACGTGGAACATTAAAGGAAGCGATTCATCAAGCTGATATTTTCATCGGTGTATCTGCTCCAAACGTATTAACGAAAGAACTTATACAGACGATGAACGAGAAACCAATTGTGTTTGCAATGGCGAATCCAATTCCAGAAATATTCCCAGAGGACGCATTAGAAGCTGGGGCAGCTGTAGTAGGAACTGGGCGTTCTGATTATTCGAATCAAGTAAATAATGTATTGGCGTTCCCTGGAATATTCCGCGGTGCGTTAGATGTACGTGCGACTGATATTACAGAAGAGATGAAATTAGCGGCAGCATATGGGATCGCTAACATAATTACAGACGAAGAGCGTAATGCGAATTATGTAATTCCAAATCCATTAGATAAAAGAGTTGTTCCAAGTGTTGCAGAAGTAGTAGCGAAAGCAGCCATTGATTCAGGGGTGGCGCAAATTACGAAAATGCCAAGTTATAGATAGTCAAAAGCAGTGCCTTAAAAAGGCACTGCTTTTTTTGAGATAAGAAATCAAAATAATGAAGAAGGATAGAATTATTTATGTCCCTTCATTATTTATTTAATTCCATTGCAACTTGTTTACCATTTACTAAAACCTCAGTTACTGCTACGATCACTTCTATCATTTTTTTCATCTCTCATCTCTCCTCGCTTCATTTCTTACTTTAAGTATAAGAGAAGAGAGAGAATCCAACTATTGAAGTACGTGACGTAGAAATTACATTGTTGTAAGGAAGTGTTCCAGTTTTGTCACTTTATTCGGCAGTGATTACAAATTGATCATAATATCTTTCATTCACATATATGTTTAATACCCATAATCCAGATGAAGGTAGTGACATTACGAGAGGGAGTTCTTTTATTGTAGTATCGATTGTATTTGAAGTAGTCCAATTTGGTTCGGAAGTTTCCTTTGGAACGATTATTGGTGTTGGAAGGATAGAGCCTTGTTTTAAAGC
The DNA here is from genome assembly GCF_040838205.1 of Bacillus sp. S4. NCBI lineage: Bacteria > Bacillati > Bacillota > Bacilli > Caryophanales > Bacillaceae > Bacillus > Bacillus sp. S4. Next base: position 6,192 of record NZ_JBFPJI010000120.1, on the reverse strand, counting down.
AATAATAGATAGTTTTCCAGTTGGCATTTCAGGATCTAGGAAGAACCACATTATTTCATTTTGTTCATTTGCGATAATAGAGCTATCAGCCATGGCGATTTTTCCTTCGATGCCTTTTAACGGTATTTTTCCTTCTACGAATGATGGAGCTTCTTCCCAATTTACATCTTTTAAAACACTAAGATGAAAAAAAGAAGGTGCGTTAATTTGAGAAGATGACGTTTCTAGTACTTCTTTTTTAGGTACATTTGAATCTGGCTGCACCTGCGCGCAGCCAGTAATGAGGAAGGAGAAAAGTAGCATAGTTCCGATTTTTTTCATGGTGCCACACTCCTAATTTTTATTGTTAGTGTAATTGTATTTGCTAGCAGGCGGGACAATTCCTTTAAATCATAAAAAGAGGTCGTAAGTTTTGTACGACCTCTTTTGACATTTTCTATATTTGTTCAGTTGAAAAGGTTGGTTCTCTCTTTTTTTGAGACATTGTTAAGAGAATAACAGAAAGAACGATACATACTCCGCCTAATAATTGATATGCTCCAAAGGATTCATTAAGCCAAGCGATTGAAACGATGGCAGCTACAAGTGGTTCAATGCTAGATAAAATACTTGTTTCTGTTGCTGTTAAATATTTAAGACTCCCGATATAAAGAAGGAAGGAAAGAGTGCCACTTATAATGATAAGAATAAGCATAGAAAAAGTTTGAAATGTGAAAGTTTGCGAAATCTGATTCCATCCAAAAGAACGATTACAAATAAGCAGTGCAATCCCTCCAATTAACATCCCCCAGCCAATTACTATAGTTGTTCCGCATTCTTTAATAAGAGAAGCCGGATGAAGGGTATAAAACGCAAAACCAATCGCTGTTAATAGGCCGAAAGTAATAGCTGCTCTAGATAAAACAATATTTTCAATTGAACCGTTTGTAATAATAAAGTATGTCCCTGTTAGTGCAGTTATAATTGCGAGTATTTGCATAGAAGCAGGGAATTTCTTTTGCTCAAACGCAACGTAAATGGTAATAAGAACAGGACCTAGAAATTGAAATAGTGTTGCCGTTACGGCATTACTAATATGAACTGTTTCGATAAAAGCGTACTGCGCACCAAGCATGCCAAGAATAGAGAAAATTATAAGTTGTATAAAGTGTTTAGGATGTTTCCAAATGTGAAATATGTTTTGTTTTTTAATAAGCAAGAAAGCCAAAATGAATATTCCTGCGAGTAACAGGCGAATTGTTAAAAAATCAATTGATGATACGTTCGTATGTTGAAATAGCCACTGAATCATGGGACCAGATAATCCCCACAGGGTAGCTCCTGTAATAATCATCATAAGTCCGATGCGTCTACCATTGTTCATTATCATGCATCTCCTCTCTAGTATTTGATTATTAATGTGTTACATGATAAAAGGAATTATATAGAACTTCTGGTACTGCAAAAAGTATCAGTTATGTATTTTTGGGAGGGGTCAGATGTTGTGTTAGAACTAACGCCTAATTTGAGTGCAAATAGTAAGACAGCATTGTATGTACAATTGTATGAGTATATAAAAAAAGAGATTAAAGATGGAACGATTCCGGCCTTTACGAAATTACCGGCTAAGAGGAAGCTGGCGACATATTTACAAGTGAGTAAAAATACAGTTGAAGCTGCTTATGAGCAACTTCTTGCTGAAGGATATATTGAGTCGATTTCTAGAAAAGGTTATTTTGTATGTGAAATCGAGCAAATGATTCATGTGGAAGGCAGCGAAGAGGTAATAGGAGAAGCGCCTTTTCAAGATAAGAAGTATAAATTTGATTTCACTCAAACGGGTGTGGATACTAATACTTTTCCGTTTCATGTATATCGAAAAATTACGAACGAGGTATGGCAATTTGAAAATAAAGATTTACTTTTTATTGGACATCCGCAAGGGGAGGTAAGTTTACGAGAAGAAATCGCGAGCTATTTGTATGAATCTAGAGGTGTACGATGCGTAGCTAGTCAAATTGTAATAGGAGCGGGTACGCAAATATTAGTAAAAATGTTATTTCAGTTGTTAAAGGGAAGTCGTTATGCGGTTGAGAACCCTGGGTACCATCGGAAAATGGTTGTTTTCGAGCAAGGGGAACAAAATGTACAAATGTTATCTTTAGATAGAGATGGAATTCGTATGTCACAGTTAGCGGATAGCCATGCAAATGTTGTATTTGTTACACCTTCGCATCAGTTTCCTTGCGGGATGATTATGCCAATTACGAGAAGAATACAGCTTTTACAATGGGCGAAAAAAGAAGAAGGAAGATATATTATTGAAGATGATTATGATAGTGAATTCCGCTATTCAGGAAAGCCAATTCCAGCGCTGCAAGGGTTAGATAGAGATGGGAAAGTAATTTATATGGGGACGCTGTCTAAAGCGCTATTGCCATCATTACGGATGAGTTATATGGTGTTGCCAAAACCCCTCATTAAGCAGTATCAGGAGCAATATTTATTTTACACACAAAGCGTTTCAAGAATAGATCAAGAGATCATTAAGAAATTTTTAAATGACGGGCATTGGGAAAAACATATTCATAAAATGCGTGTTGTGTACCGAAAGAAGAGAGACCGTCTTGTTTCGGTAATAGAAAAATATTTTTCTAATCGCATTGAAGTAATAGGGGAAGATTCCGGCCTACATATTTTATTAAAAGTGCATAACGGGATGGAAGAGAAAGAATTAATGGAAGCTGCAGCTGAAAGGAGTATTAAAGTGTACCCTGTTTCGATGTATTATAGGGAAGGGACTTCTCCAAAAAGTACAGTATTGCTTGGATTTGCGACTTTATTAGAGGAAGAAATTGAAGAGGCCATTCAATTATTATATACAGCATGGTTTAAAAGAAAGTAAAAAACATCCTCATAAATGGAGGATGTTTTTTTATTATTTTTCTTCATCTAGGAAAAGAACCATATGCTCTTCATCCCAATATTGTCCGTTATATTTTAATGAGCGTTCTTGCACACCAAATGTTTTAAATCCTAATGACTCATAAAGTTTTTTTGCACCATCGTTTCCGACAACAACATCAAGCATAACTTGCTCTACTTCTAAAGATTTAGCAAGCTCAAGACATTCTTTAATAAGTGCTTTTCCCGCTCCAAGTCCGCGTGCTTTTGGAGACACGTATACTGAACCAATTTTCGCTTTATGTTCTTGTTTTACATATGGTTTCGTTTCCAGTGTTGCAACTCCGATTAATTCTCCATCTTTAAATGCACCTAGTGTATAGTTCTCATCTTGTGCTAATTTTTGGGCTTTATATTCAATAGCACACTCTTTATTAATAATATCTTCATAAGAAGAGCTGAAAGCTTCCGGGTTTTGTTTTAACCCTTCTACTCGAAGTTCTAAGTAAATTTCTGCTTCGTCTTTTGTTAATACATGGATATCCAATTATATCACCCTCCAAATCTTTGACAGTTATACCTATATTTTATATTGAAATAAGAATAATTTCAAAAGCTTAGCTTATATGAGCTGGTTTTATAAATAAAATAGCACCAGTAGTGTTCTGCTACTGGTGATTTCACGCATATATTATTCAAATGGTAATTCAATTATAAATTCTGTTCCGACTTCTAATTCGCTTTTAACTTCGATAGAACCATCATGAAGTTCTACAATTTCCTTTGCAACAGCTAGTCCGATACCTTTTCCTCCCGTAGCTCGTGTTCTAGATTTATCGACACGGTAAAAGCGATCGAAAATGTGTAGGATATCTTCTTTTGGAATACCTTCACCTTCATCTTGTATACTTATTGTAAAAGTATGCGCATTGGTTAGTACACGTATTGTTATAGAAGTGTTTTCTGGCGAATGTTGATAAGCATTCTGCAATAAATTTAACATCACTTGTTCCATACGCCTTTCATCTATACAAACTTCTAAATCATTTTTACAGTACACATGAATTTCTATTTGTTTGTTGGTTAATGTTGTTTTTGTTTTTTCAACCATGCGTTCTAAAAATGGTCTCAGGAGCATTTTTTGTTTTTTAATAACGAATTGATGTTGCTCTAATTGTACGAGCATAAATAAATCTTGTACGAGATCAGTTACACTATCGGTTTCATCCTCGATGATTTGTAAATACTCTTCACGTTCTTCCTTCGTTAAAGAATTCCTCTTTGCCACTTTCGCATAACCTTTCATATAAGTTAGTGGAGTTAGTAACTCGTGCGCTACACTGGCAAGAAATTCGTTTCGCTCTTTTTTCATATACGTCAGTTCACTAGACAGTTCCTCAATGGTTGTGGCTAAACTTCCAAGTTCGTCATTTCGTTTAATCCCTAATTGAATTGGTTTGTTTAATTTTGACATTTTTTCTGTTGCTCTCTTCATCTTTATAAGAGGATCTGTAATAACTCGAGAAAAAACAAAGACAGAAATAGTTGTTAAAATAAGTGTCAAAATACTCACGATAATGAATTGATTCATTAGTCTAAGTAGCATATCTTCTAAGAAGGATGTTTTTAAGAACATGTGTAATTTACCTTGAAAGTCTTTTGTGTCAATTGGTGTTACTGTTGAGATGAATTTTGATTCTTTCCAATTCTTTTCTACTATTAATCCCCCCTTTTTAACTGGGGGGATTTTACAATGAAGTTGTTTTTGCATATCTTTTGTTACTGTTTCTGAGGCCGAAGTGATTTTTCCATTACTGTCAGTTATAACAATGGCTATATCAGAATTAGTAAGTGCTTCTGTTTCCATTAAGTCTTCAGCGGCATCTTCAATAGAGAAGCCAGAAGAGGCAGGGCGGTTGAGATGTTCAGCATGTTTTTTTTGCTCAGCGTATTTGCCGTATTTGCTCCATTTTGCACGCCGTTCGATCGTATCACGATAGCGGTTTCCCTTCTCTAAAAGAGCAATGGTTTCCTCTTCAACACGCATTTTTGAAAGACTTTTATAAAAAGATACGAAAGCGATTGTCTCAATACATAAAGCTAATATTAAAAAGTATGTCCCAACTTTAAGGGAAAGTCTGCTCATTTTCTCACCATACCTTATTTCATATAAAGGGTCAGTGGTCTACTATTGTCCACTGATCAAATTAATTATTCGCTTTTCCATTTATATCCAACTTTATAGACAGTCTCTAAGTAATCTTCAACTGGAAATCCTTTTTTGCGTAACTTATCCCGTATATTACGAATATGTGAATCGATAGTTCTGTATTCGATATCTGTTTGATAGCCCCAAATCTTCTCGATTAAATCGTCTCGGCTGTAGGCACGGTTTGTATTTTGTAAAAATAGTCCGAGTAACGAAAATTCAATAGGAGTTAGTGAGATTTTGTCATTATAAACTGTAACAGTATGTTTCGTTTTATCCCACTCAATACCATTGAAGCTAACAAAGCTATCTTTCTTTGTACGACGTAATATAGCCTCGATTCGCGCGACTAATACATGTTCATCGAATGGTTTTGTAATATAGTCATCTGCTCCCATGGTCAGGCCTTTGACCATATCATAATTTTGGTTGCGAGCTGTTAGCATAATAATTGGAACGTTGGAAATTTGACGGATTTGATAGCAAGTATCCCACCCATCCATATTTGGCATCATAACATCTAATAAAATAATATCGAAGTCCTTTTGTTCGATTAATTCTAGCGCTTCAAGGCCAGAGGTAGCTTTCATACAAAAATAGCCACGAGGGCTTAAGAACAGATCTAATAATCGTAACATACGTTCTTCATCGTCTACTAATAAAATTTTCACCATAATCTTGTGCACCCCAAACTCTTCATTCTACTTGTATAGTTTACATGAAAATAATAAAAAACTCTTTTTATGTGATTGAATGGATGGCTGATTTTTTCAATCAGGGCAATTGACATAAAAAATGCACTAGTTTTGCACAACTATTTTTTATAATAGAAAACGTAGCGACACAAATACCCTATGTTGCGACATAACGTCATGTCATTTTATTTATAAAATGACAATTCCATTCTATTGTGTATGTGAGATAGAGAGGGTTTTCGTATTCACCTCGCATCGGATAAGAAAAATTTCCTATCTCACACTTTTTTTAATATAAAGGGGATTGTACACATGAGTAAAAAAGTAGAACATTTACAAAAAGAAAAGCAAGATCGTAATGCGATTGTAATGTGTGTTGCGGTATCTATGCTTATTATGATAAGT
>NZ_JBFPJI010000119.1:0-10054 GCF_040838205.1 Bacillus sp. S4 | reverse complement strand
TTTTATATAGAGTAAGATTTTGTAACGGAAAGGAATTGTATATGAATAAGCAAAGAATTTATAGTATAATAGCAATCCTTCTATTTGTTGTAGGTGGTGTATTAATCGGAAAGCCATTTTATGATGGATATAAGGCAGAGACGAAACAGACAGCGAATGTGCAAGCTGTTCAAAAGATGGAATATGAAAAGCACGACACGGAATTTGTAGATGCTTCAAAAATTAATCAACCAGACTTGGCAGAAGTAGCGAGTGCATCGTTAGATAAAAAACAAGTAATCGGTCGTATTTCAATTCCGAGCATCTCATTAGAACTTCCTGTTTTAAAAGCGTCGACTGAAAAGAATTTATTATCAGGTGCGGCAACTGTAAGAGAAAATCAAGTAATGGGACAGGGGAATTATGCGCTTGCAGGGCATAATATGTCAAAAAAAGGTGTTTTATTTAGTGATGTATCAACTTTAAAGAAGAACGATAAAATTTATTTGTATGACAATGCAAATGAGTATGAGTATACTGTTACCGGTGTATCTGAAGTGACTCCTGATAAATGGGAAGTTGTAGAGGATCATGGGAAAGATGAGATAACACTTATTACATGTGTATCTGTTAAGGATAATTCTAAGCGTTTTGTTATTACGGGTGATCTAGTAGGAACAAAGGCGAAGAAATAAAGAAAAAAGAAGGTTCACTCTTTAAAGAGTGAACCTTCTTTTTTTGTCCAACATTTAGAAATAAAAGAATATTTTAGTTGGTATTTAAGTATTTTTCTATTTTTATATAATAAAGTAATGAATCTAGATTTTGGGAGGAACAAAAGTGAAACAGCAAGTAAAAAGACTTCTTTTAACAACAAGCGTAGCGTTATTGGTAGCGCCAATTTCTGCTTATGCACATCCAGGACGTACAGATGCTAATGGTGGACATACGTGTCGTACAAATTGTGAAAAATGGGGATTGCAGTACGGGGAATATCATTATCACAATAAACCAGCTTCTAGTAGTGGTGCAACGAGTCCAGCTCCTAGCCAAAATAATAATGGTGCTGTAGAAGCTGAAAGACAAGCAGAAGCGCAGCGTAAAGCTGAGGCAGAAAAACAACGTGCTGCAGAAGAACAGCGTAAAGCAGAGGAAGAGAGACAGCGCGCTGCAGAAGAACAGCGCAAAGTAGAGGAAGAAAGACAGCGTGCTGCAGAAGAACAACGCAAAGCAGAAGAAGCACGTAAGGCAGAGGAAGCGCAGCGTAAAGCTGAGGCTGAAAAGGGACAAGCTGAAGGGCAAACAAGCGGAGAGACAGATTTTAAAGCAGGAAAGAATAATGCAGAAGGACATGTAGCTGGAAAACCAGATGCATATAAACAAGCATTTACAACTGCTTATGCTGCTGCATGGTCTTTAGAAGAACAGAAAAAAGCACATTTTGAAAAAGGTAAAGAGCAAGGGTTAGCACAAGAGGCAATGGACGATAGTCAAATTACTCCTGAGTTTAAGGTGAACTTTGCAGAAGGTTTCCAAGTAGGTAATAAAGAGAGAACCGAAAAGATTGAAAAAGAACAAGCGGAACTTGGTGAAAAGGCTGGTAAAGCATTAGCTGAAAAGAAACCTGGAAATACCGAAAAGGATACATATGTGAAAGCATATGAAACCGCGTATGAAAAAGGATATAAGTCTGCCCAAAAAATGGCGGAAAAAGCTGGATATACATATGCATTTGAAAATTATGATTTAAAAGTTCCTGCTAAGTATGAAAAGCATGAGTCATTAAAGAAATGGTTTACGGAAGGGTTTAAATCAAATAAAAAGGCAGCAGAAATCCGAGAAGAAGGATATAAAAAAGGAGATAGCTGGCTGTCATTTTTCTATAAAAACTTCGTGCCAAGTGAATATAAAGAGCACAAAGATCTGTATGAACAAGCAATAGAAAAAGGTAAAAAAGCATAAAAAAAAGATGAGGAATTTTTCCTCATCTTTTTTAATCCATCCATTTCACTAATTTCTTAGAAATTAATAATAAAACACAACCTAAAATAATTGCTGCAGCTCCGATTACTGTAAATACTTCAGCATATCCAAGTGAAGTTGTGAAGCTTGCAAGCTGTCCGCCTATAATGTTGGCGATTCCTGAGCTTGCTAACCATACTCCCATTAATAAAGAAGCAAGTTTTACTGGAGCAAGTGCGCTAACCATTGATAGTCCAACAGGTGATAAGAATAGCTCACCTAACGTATGGAAAAGATACGTAAAGACGATAAATAGTAAGTTTGCTTTTTCTGTAATGTTATGTTCATCACTACCTGTTTTTAATGTAGCGATAACGAGAATGATATAACCGATACCGAGTAGGATCATACCAAGTCCCATTTTTGTTGGGATTTTTAAGTCCCCACTTTTTCTAGTTGCAAGTTTTGCCCATAATGCCGAAATGACTGGAGCAAGTAAAATAATAAATAACGGATTGACCGATTGGAACCAAGATGTCGGAACTTCCCATCCGAACACAGAGCGGTCTACAAATTTGTTTGTATATAGTGTTAACGAACTACCAGCTTGTTCAAATCCAGCCCAGAAGAAGACAACAAAGCATGTTAAAATGACGATAACTGTTGTACGTTGTTTTTCTTTTTTTGTTAACGGTGTATTTCCTACTGTTTGTTGTCCAGCAGCCGTTTGCAAATCGCGAGTTGGTTTTTTACCGATATCACCAAGGAAGCGATTTGATAGTGTTGTAAATAAAATTTGTCCAATGATCATTCCGATTGAAGCGGCTAAGAAACCGTAACGGAATCCGTAATGAACAACACCGTCCACTGTTGTTTTAAATAAATTTTCTGATAAAAATCCGCAAACGAGTGGAGCTAAAAATGAACCGACGTTAATACCCATATAGAATATTGTAAATGCACTATCACGTTTTGGATCGTGCTCTTCGTATAATTCTCCAACAAGTGTAGAGATATTCGGTTTGAAGAATCCATTACCGATAATAATAAGCGCTAATCCGAGGTATAGACCGGCTTGGTTTTGCAAGGCAAATAGTGTAAGGTTACCGATTGCCATTGTTATACCACCAATTGTGATGGCTTTTCGTTTACCTAGAAAACGGTCTGTTAAGTATCCACCGATCAATGGTGTGAAATAACAAGCACCAGTATAAAATCCGTAAATAGAGAGTGCCCAAGCGGGACTAAACCCAAGACCACCACTTACTAAAGCTGTTGTTAAATATAATGTTAATAATCCTCGTAATCCATAGTAACTAAACCTTTCCCACATTTCTGTAAAGAAGAGTAAGTATAAACCGGGAGGATGTTTCTTTTTTCTTTGTTGTTCTCTTTCTAGTTGCATCGTTGATTCCATGTGATTTTTCCTCCTGACACAAACAAAAAACAAAGTTAATAGTTTTGTATATTTAATATTTTACTTTATTAACTATTAAAAGTCAATAAAGGTTGATTTTTCAGAAGAAATTGGAAAAGGGAAGTAGATATAGAATGGGTGTTTCTTTTGTGGTAGACTATGGACTATGTTTTCTTTGTAAGGAAGCGGATTATCGCGTTTTTCCTACGTGTGGAATAGATCTCATGCGAGATGAAATTGAAGAAGGAGAAAGAAATGAAATTGTTACAGAAAAAAGAAATTTTGCTTATTAGTCTTATGTTATTCTCTATGTTCTTTGGAGCGGGAAATCTTATATTCCCACCTTTCCTTGGATACGAAGCGGGAGAGCATGTGTGGATTGCATTGCTAGGTTTTATTATGTCAGCAACAGGGCTTCCGATATTAGGTGTTATCGCTATTGCGAAAGCAGGGAGCTTTCAAACGTTAGCGGGCAGGGTTCATTCTTCATTTGCAATTATTTTTCCATGTATTGTGTACTTATTTATTGGACCAGGTCTTGGTATACCACGTGCAGGAAGTTTAGCTTTTGAAATGGGACCAGGTCAGTTGTTCCCAGAAGCGGGTAGCGTAGTTTTGTTATTGTACACGGCTATTTTCTTTAGCATTGTTTACTGGTTAAGTTTATCTCCGTCCAAATTAATGGGCTTGTTTGGAAAGGTGTTAACGCCTTTATTATTATGTATGATTGCCATTATATTTATAAAAAGTATGTTTACATCAGTAGGCGGTGTGAAAGAGCCTACAGGAAATTATGGACAAGCTCCTATGTTTCAAGGATTTTTAGATGGTTATTTAACGATGGATGCATTAGCGGCTTTAATCTTTGGGATTGTTATTGCAAATGCTCTGCGTGCAAAAGGTGTAGAGGATGATAAAGGTTTAGCGAAATATATGAGCATTGCTGGTATTGGAGCAGGGCTTTTATTATCTATTATTTATGTCATTCTTGGATATGTTGGCTCAATTAGTGGTTCATTGGGTACATTTGATAACGGTGCGAAAGTGTTAGCACAAGTTATGACGACATTATTTGGACAAGGTGGGTTAGTTTTATTAGGTCTTATTTTTACTGTCGCTTGTCTATGCGTTTCCATAGGACTTGTTACGTCTTGTAGTCAATTTTTCGCAAGTGTATTTCCGAAAGTATCTTATAAAGCTTGGGCATTTATATTAAGTTTTGTTAGTATGGTTTTAGCTAATTTAGGATTAACGCAAATTTTAAAAGTATCGGTACCGATTCTTGGATTTATTTATCCAGTTGCACTAACGCTTATTATTTTAGGGTTATTCCATAAGTATATTGGAAAGTATGTATACGTATATTCGGTAACGATTGGGCTCGTAGCGGCATTTAGTGCGATTGATGTTTTAAACAAAAGTGTACTGATGAATAAATGGACACCACTACTAAAAATGCTTCCGTTTTATACAGAAGGTGTAGGATGGATTGTTCCGGCATTTGTAGGTGTCTGCCTCGGTGTAATTGTTAGTATCGCTATAAATAAGAAGAAATAAGTAAGAGGTGTTTTCCTATTTGGGAAAACACCTTTCTTTTTTTGGAAAAATAGTATTGAACATGAATAGACTAAGAGTATGATAAAGGTAATTGGTAATATATAGGTCAAGTGAAAAATCGATGATGAGGGGGATTGTATGAAGGAGGATTTAAATAAGAAAATAGAAGCGCTCGAAACGGCAATTGAAACGATGCAAGAGACACTTTATGAATTGAAAGCGAAACAAAGAAAAATAGAAGTAGATAAAGTTCAACAAAATGTTAATAAGGAAAAGAAAGAATATATTGAAGCAGTAAGTAATGAAAAGTTACAAGAAGATGTTGTTAAGAAGAGGGAGTCCATGCAAGATCCAGAGGTGAAACAAGTAGATATATCTGCATTTAAACCAGAACCATTTAATATTATAAAGTTTTGTCAAACATGGTTACCACGCATATTTGTCGGTATTATGCTACTTGGCGTTATTTGGTTATTTAAAGCAGGGGTAAATGCCGGATTGTTAACACCAGCGATACGGGTTGTGTTTGGCATCGTACTATCTGCCGGTTTGTATTATGTAGGAGATATACAAATTAAAAGAGAGCGGCAAGCGTTAGGGTTAGTATTAGCTGGAGGAAGTATTACGGGAATTGTTTTAACAACGTTTGCGGCACATTATTTATATGAATTTATTCCTGCAAGTATTGCGTTTATTTGCAACATTATATGGATTATTTTAGGGATTTATTTAGCGAAAAGGTATAGATCGGAATACCTCGCTATTTTCGTGGCAGTGGGAGCATTTTTTGTTCCTTTCTTGTTAAATAGTACGACTCCTAATACGTATATTTTCTTTAGTTATGAGACGATATTAACAATTAGTCTATTATGGTATGCATTGAGAAACCGTTATAAGTACTTGTATATGATTTCTTATGTTGTGGCGGCAATTGTCCTATTTGTCTTCTTTGCTGTTATGTCAATATTAGTAGAGAATGTGCAAGTACAGTTAACAGTTGTATACGGCGCAATTCATTTACTATTATTTTGGCATATGTTTTCGGAGAGAAGTTTTATACAAGAAGCAAGATTGGCGATATTTAGTGCGAATGCAGTTTTCTTTATTTTAGCCATTTCTCAAATTCCTGAATTTACAACGTGGGGATTAGTTATAAGTGCATTCGTGCATGTTGTTATGTTCGCACTTGAATATAGGAAGAATAAACATTCTGTATTTACAAATCTAATATTTGGCTTTGCAATGGGGTCATTTAGTTTAGCGATTTTATACGAGTACAGTTTGGTGAATGCAGCAATCGTATTATTGTTACAAGGTTTCCTCGGTATGGTTACTGCTATTAAAGTAAAGCAAAATATTAAATTGTATGTAAGTGCAACGATTTATGCGATTGGAATGGTGCAGACGATTTTTAGCCCGTTTGATCAGTTCATTTCGGCAGGATTTGTCGCTCATATTATTTTGATAGGAACGTTCTATTATTGCATGAGACAAGCGAAAGAAGTGTTAGCGAGTTTTGGTAAATATGTTTATTCCATAGCGCTCTACTCGTTAATGGTCATTGTATTTATTACAATTACTAGGATCGGTGAAGTTCTTTCTACAGATGGAAGTATAATTAGCGTATCTGTATCGTTATTATGGATGGTATATGCGTTATTTGCAGTTTGGTTTGGCCGTTATAGACAGATGAACGAAATATTATATGCTGGCTTAGTCGTATTAGTAGTAACAGTAGGGAAGTTATTCCTTCTCGACCTACCAGAGGTGTCGATGATGATTAGGGCGGTGTTATTCTTAATCGTTGGTAGTATAGGTATCGTTATTTCAAGAATGTTTTTCTCAAAAGAAGAGAAGTGAAAAAAAAGGCAATCCATATGTGGATTGCCTTTTACTGTACTTTACTTCTTACCAATCGTTACAGTTTCACTATATTTCGCTGTCGTATTTTGACGTAGACGAAGTGTTGCTTGTCCAGTTGTATTTGGATCAAGTTGTACATTCACAATTTTTTCAGCAGATCCTTGGTTATTTGTGATGAAAGAGAATGCACTGCTATATCCGAAAGAAGATGGCCAAGTGCCATTTGTATTTTGAACTTTTGCCACCTGTGTTCCGCCAGTTGTGAAGATACCTAAAGAATAATTATTGTACGTTGTATTTGGTAATAAGTTATTTACTTGAATCTTCAGTTGGAACACCTCATTGTTTGGTAGAATGCTAGGGTGCGTAATTACGTAATCACTCGTTGTCACTGCACCGTTATAGCCGTATGAACCTGGTTTGAAAGTATTTGTATTGAACCACTGGTAACCTTGACTTGGTGCGCTCCAAGGTTCTGGTTGTGGTTCTGTTGATAAACTTGGTTGTTCAAATGTTTGTAGAGCTGTAGGTGCATCAAGCTGTAAACCACTCACTTGATCTAAGCTTGTAAATGTTTCTTGCTTCGCTAACCAATTCACGATGTTTTCTAATAGAACAGCATCGTTTTCTTCTTTATAACCATCATAAGTTTTCTTTGATTGACCTGAATCTTCACGAACATATTTTGGCGTAGCATCTTCAACAGGAGAAGAATCACCAATAAAGGCTGCTTTTCCAAGGCCAATTTTCGAAATAGCAGCATAAGGACCCTCTGCAACGCCACCACCGTTATAAACGCCGCTATCAACAGCGTTATTCCATTTTGATGGATTTTCTGGAAGATATACAAGGCCTTTCGCTAGTTTTGGATTTGTAATCGCAAGAGTAGAGCCGGCATGCATTGCTACAGATGAAACGCCAGTTGTAATTCCGAATGATTGTGCAGGTGAGACAATATTTTTAGCTGAAACATCACCAAGTGCGTTATAGCGGAAACGAATACCGAAATTATCGGATAGCCAATCAGAGCTTTCGACTCCTTGCATAGCCTGTGAATTTACTTCGTCACTAGACATGCCTTTTGCTGGATTATCCCATGCACCGCGTCTATAGCCATTGAACACTTCTGAGGAGTCCCAGCGGTTTTTATTACGATCTGCATTATAATGATCGGCAATGAAGAAGATACTTCCGCCATTTTTTACGTATTGTAACATTGCATCTTGTTCAGATTTTTTGTAAGGAATATTGGCTTCTGGAACGATAAACACATTGTAGTTTTTTAAATCTTCGTATGTAATAGGTGCTGATTTACGAAGTTCTTTTACATGATATCCGTTTTGGGCAATGCCATTTCCGAAATCAGAAAAACCGCCATCAATAACCCAGTCAGCTGTCCCGGCAGTTTGACCGTGCGTATTATCGAATAATACTTTTTTCCCATTGTTTTGATTTGCAATTTTCGCAGCAATTTCAGGAGCTGGATCTACAGAGCTTTCGGCATAAGTAGATGGAACATAAGCGCTTCCTAAACTGATTGTAATTGCTGTTGCTAAAGAAAATTGAACCCATTTTTTATTCTTCATAGAAGAATCCCCCTAATAATAAATATATGTGCTTTAATAATGTAATTTATTTTTCTGTAAAAATAAAGATAGAAAATATTAAATAGTGTAAAGATAACGTTAATTAGATTGAGAAATATTTGTGTGAATAATGAAAAAATCTCTCCCTAGTAAAGTAGGAAGAGATCGTGGACTTAACTAATTTTTGAATTAGATGATTCATCAAGTTTATGGAACCCTTTCATGTAATACACGATAGCTAAGCCGATAAGCCAAATTGGCCCGACGATTAATGCGATTCGTGTATCTTCTGAATAGGCCATTATACCCAGTACAAGTACAAGGAAGCCGAGTGAGAAATATGAACTCAATGGGTGTAAAGGCATTTTATATGCTAGCTTATCCTTTTTATTAGTTTGTAACCCTTTACGGAATTTAATTTGAGCGACTAATATAATACCCCAAGTCCAAATTGCCCCGAAAGTTGAAATACTAGTTAGCCATGTAAACACTTTTGCAGGAACAAGATAGTTTAATATAACGCCAACGAGTAAAACGATTGCTGTTGCGATAATTCCTTGACTCGGAATACCATTTTTATTTAAACGACCGAATCTTTCGGGTGCTTTCTTTTGTTGTGCTAATGTAAATAGCATACGGCCTGTACTAAACAAACCACCGTTACAAGAAGAAAGAGCTGCTGTTAACACAACAAAGTTAATAATGCCCGCTGCCTTTGCGATACCAATTTGCTGGAATGTTAGCACGAAGGGACTTCCTTTTTCGCCAAGTTCGTTCCAAGGGTAAATTGCCATCATAACGAATAGAGCTCCAACGTAGAATATTAAAATTCTCCAAAATACGTTATCAATTGCTTTTGCGAGTGTCTTTTTCGGATTTTGAGCCTCACCAGCTGTAACTCCGATAAGTTCGACTCCTAAATAAGCGAATAATACCATTTGTAAGGAAAGTAATAATCCAGAGAAGCCATTTGGGAACCAGCCCCCATGTTCCCAAAGATTTGAAATACCAGTTGCAACGCCGCCATTTCCAAATCCGAATAGAATAATACCAAAGCCAATCACTATCATACAGATAATTGTGACAATTTTGATGAGAGCAAACCAAAACTCAAGTTCTCCAAATACTTTCACAGATAAGAAGTTGAAAGCACTCATTAATAAAAGAGCTAGTAATGCCCAAGTCCAGCGCGGGATATCAGGGAACCAGTACTGCATGTAAATGCCTGCTGCTGTAATTTCCGCCATACAAGTAACAACCCATAAAAACCAGTAATTCCAGCCTGTAATATACCCAGCTAGTGGGCTGATGTAATCATTTGCATATTTACTAAAAGAGCCAGCAACCGGTTGTTCAATTGCCATTTCTCCGAGTGCGCGCATAATGAAGAAAATAACGAGTCCGGCAATCATATAGCCTAGTAAAATAGATGGGCCAGCTAGTTTAATAGCGGAAGCTGATCCTAAAAATAGTCCAACGCCAATAGCTGAACCGAGAGACATTAAAGTAATATGCCTTTGTTTTAAGCCACGGTTTAAATTTTCAGATTTGTTTGTTTGCTGCATAAGAAGAATACCCCCTGTAGAGTGAACAATATTTGAATGAATCCACTAAATATTTAACTATTTCAAATTATAAAACATTTCTATCTGTTATGCTACAAAAATAATCATAATACACTGTACTACAT
>NZ_JBFPJI010000118.1:0-10121 GCF_040838205.1 Bacillus sp. S4 | reverse complement strand
CTGTTTGTATGATAACTATATTACTTGTAGAAAAACACCGTTCATTTATTTCTTATACTCGTAATAAAATAAATAGAATGGTGCATAGCCAATGCCATGTTTACATTCATGAAAAAAGGGAGGTAATGGAATGTACCGAAGCAATTCAAACAACTCAAATAATATATATAACGATCCTTCCAAAGCACTTCCTCTCTCCCTATTCGATGTAAAAAATGAGTTAAAACAAAAAAGCAAACTCATTCATTCTGGCACCATGTATACATTAACGAAAGAAGAGCAACTCATCATCGACAAAATAAAAGTACAGACAAAACAACTAAATAAAAATAACGTCACAAGAACACGTGCATACTATCAATTTTACATTCAATATCCCGAAATACATTGGGCACTACTTGGACATATGGTATCACGTAACGGTGGTTGGAATATGACTGATTTAAAGGGAGACTTATATACGAGGATTTTATCAGAGAAGGATCAAATTACATTTTTTTCTTTTTTAGAAAGAGGAAATTGGCTCATTTTTCAAGATGTATATCCTCAATTTTTGCTATATGAACAAAGTGTTAAAAAATCACAAAAACTATTTCATCTTCTTCCTCACCTAAATGTTTCTACATTTATGGAAACGATGTGGAACGATTTTTGGAAAACAGGTAACAAAAAAACATTGGCGATCGCAACTATTATTAATGAACAAAACTACTTAGAAAAAAGGGTTATTCAAAATGTACACTTTCAAAAGACTGTACTAAATAGTATTGGATTTAAACTCTTTGATTTCTTTCAGTTTAATCATATCCTTTTCCCATTCTACGAAAATGATAAGAAACAAAAAGTATTACTATTTGGTGATACAATGAAACATTTTACGTCCTTGCATGAACGAATCTTAATTGGAAAAAGGTTGTATTCACTATTATTTCGGGATACACATATTTTATCTCAAATAATAAGTTGGGCCGAGCATCATCCACACACAGGCTCAAGGAAAGATTACTGGCCTCATTTATTTTCAAGTGTAAATGAATCTTTTTCCCGTGAGTTTTATAAACGCCGAATAAAGAAATGCCAGTTGCGTAGTGGTGCATATCGTATATACAGCCCTGCACTCATCTATGCATGGCGCGATATGAAACATGAAGAAGATAAAAGTAAAGATTGGTTTACTGATTGGCAAGTTGTAAATTACTTAGTTGATAAGGAGGAAAGTATAAGTGGACAAATTTCAGAAGACTACTGCAAAACACTCGAAAAAATTGAACTTGCAATTCTCGCAAAGAAAAATGTCCTCCTCCGAGAGGAAGAATGACTTTCTAGCTTTAATAATTACAGTTTTTCTCTCTGCTATTATTGGAACTTGTTTAGATGCTTTCTTTGTTAATAAACAAATATATTCTTTTCCAGTTAGACCCTTCTCATCCACATTTTCAGTTAACATAGCTTTCACATTACTCGTACTACCGATTTTATCAGCCTCTTTTATACAAATTTCAAAAACATTATCTACAGTTTCTAGAACTCTATTTATTATTTCAATAGGCGTTTGCGCTAGCATTTTTGAGCAAGTTGCTGAGAGGCTAGGTTTATTTGTACATAATGGGCATTGGCATCATACTTATTCTTTGTTTGGGTATATGATTTTTCTTGCTTTTATTTGGAAAGTATATCGTTGGCTACCAAAATAAAGAGACCGTTATAGGTCTCTTCTTAAGCATACTCTTCAGTTATGGCTAATGATGTAGGTGTTTGCAGACTCTTAGAGCGTAAACGATAGGCAACGACTTTCTTCTTATATTGCTTTATTACATCAACATGTTCCTCGTAGCTATATAGAGAAAATCTAATCTCTTTATTCCCTTTTTTCGTATCAATGACTATTGGTGTTCCTTCTCCTTGAGGTGGGAAATAATGTTTATCCAAAAATAAGGCCTCATTAAATTCGTTAATAACTTGTAGTTTCATTTCTCCCTCTATATTTTTTCCATCTATCGATATGGAGGTATTCTCCTCCTCAAGTTTTTGATGTAACTCAAATCTACTAATAATTGATTCTACGACAGAAGTTGGCATACTAGAAACTAGTACTTTAAGAGCACCAAAAATAAATAATGTAACTATAAACCATGTTGTCATTTTAATCATCTCCATTACACTCTAAAATGAGTAGTGTTATGCTCCTTATTACGATTCATTAATTTTCAAAATAAAAATTTCATTCCATAAGGTACTAATATACTAATAAGTATCCCTGTTACAATCATCGTTACCGAACCGATAGTTGCTTCTTTCTCTCCCTCTTTCACTAGACGACTCACCCCAATGATATGTGATGCGCAGCCCATCCCAACTCCTTTTCCAATTGTACTTGTTATACGGAAAAGTTTAAGTACTGTCGGTCCCATGATAGCACCTGTTATTCCCGCAACAACTACAAAACTAGCAGTCATAGATGGAATACCCCCAATTTGTTCGGCTAATGAAATTGCAATAGGCATCGTCGCTAATTGCGGGATAGTTGTTAATATAAGTTCCTTATCTATATTCAACATTTCCCCAATCACTACATTCAAACTTATTAAAGCCACTATACCGATTACTACCCCAACAAGTATCGATAAGAAGTTTTTCATAAGTATTTTTCGTTCCTTAAATAGTGGTATTGCTAAAGCTACAATCGCAGGGCTCAAGAAACTGGAAAGAATATCTCCCCCATTTTCCTTATAATCTTGATGAGAGATCCCGAAAATAAGGAATATGCAAATCATAATTGCCGTAACTGTTAACACCGGTAAAGTAAATGGAAACGTAAATTTTTTATATAGCTTTATCGCCAATAAATAAATCACTACAGTAATAAAAATTAAGACCATTTGAATAGCGCACCTTATCAATTTTATTTTTTAGATGTTATTAATAATTGACTTACATAACCTGAAATAATCAATGTTACTAAAGTACTTACAACAACTAGAAAGAACATAATACTACCCTTACTTAAAAGAAATGAACCGTATTCCATTAGCCCCGTCGTTGAAGGAATTAAAAATAAAGGTAAAAATACTATTAGCTTTTCTGCACCTATCTCAAACCATTTTAATGGCAAAATGCGAGTAGAAAGAAGCAGAAAAAGAATTAACATTCCTATTAAACTTCCTGGCATAGATAGATGAAATACTTCCTGAATCCATACACCAACCAAACTAAACATATATAGCACTCCTACTTGAAGTAAAAGCTTCAAAAACTTCAATTGCTACTCCCCATTTCAATACCAAATCCCCACAATTTATTATTGAATCTCGTTTAATGTCTCTGCAAATCTTGTAATTCCAAGCTGAATTTGTTCGACATTCGCTCTGCCAAAAGTAAATCGTATATATTCACTTTTCGAACCTAGGACGCTTCCTGGGACAAATGCTACACCATTGCGTATAGATTCACCTAGTAAATGGTATTCATCAAACGTTCCTTGCACTTTACACCATAAATGTATTCCGCCCTCTGGAACAAAAAATTCAACCTGGTCCCCTAATATTTCTTCAAGCTTTCTAATTAACTCATCTCTTCTTTGCTTCAGTTGTCCACGAAGCATAGTAATATGCGTATGAAAATCCTCAGATTCTAAAAATTGGTTCGCTACCCACTGTGTAAATACACTATGACCGAAATCAACTTGCTGCTTCGCATCTGCCAATCGCTCAATTACGCGCGTGGGGCCAATTACCCAACCAATACGTAATCCTGATGCAACAATTTTTGATAATGAGCTTACATAAAGAACATTCCCATTTTGCTCCATCGATTTCAATGTTGGATTCACTTCTCCATTAAAAGAAGTCAAACTATACGGATCATCTTCTACAATCGGTATACCAAATTCAGAAGATAGTTCTAAAACCTTTTTACGTCTTGCCAACGAAAGTACCGTTCCAGTTGGATTTTGATAATCTGGATTTAAAAATACCATACGAATGCGATGCTTTTTGTGCAAATCGATTAAGTCATCGGGATTCATTCCATGCTCATCAACTGGTAAACGGAATATGTTTAAACTTGCTGATTTAAACATCGGAAGTGAATAACAATAGGAAGGATCCTCAATTGCAATCGCATCGCCAGGTTTTAACAAACATTGAACGATAAGATTAAGTGCCTGCTGAGCTCCAGATGTAATAAGAATAGAGCTTGCATCTGCTTCTATTTGTTTATATTGCTCGACATGTGCTGCAATTGTTTTTCGCAACATTTCATTTCCAAGTGGATGGTCATAACCGAGATTTCCCATAAATGTTTTCTCCGACAAAATTGTTCGAAATCTATCACTCGGAATTAATTCTGGTGACAATTCACCACTCGCTAAATTGATTAAATCATCTTTTTGTGTTTCCGTTCGAATTTGTTGAACAAGTGGTACATTAGGCAAGAACGATCCATCCTCAACGTACCTACCCCAGTTCGGTATTCGTTTATGTGACACACCCCATATGTCTGTATTCACCCGGGTGCCGCTTCCTTTTTGCCGTTCTACTACCCCAAGTGATTTTAATTCCTCATAAGCAGCTACTACCGTACTCCGGTTCACTTGTAACTCCTGTGCTAACATACGCTCAGAAGGTAATTTTCTATCAGAAGGGAATTCACCGGTAGAAATGCCTCTTTCAATGTAATCAGCAATTTGTTTATAAACTGGTATCTTATTTTCACGATTCGGTTGCCATTCCATTTAGTTCCCTCCTCTCCAAGCAGTTGTCCTGAATTCATTAATAATAGTATTCACTGTGAAAATGGTATTAATCAAGCGCATGATTTAAAAATGTCTCAACCGTCACATTAAAACTAGTAGGCTGTTCTAAATAAGGCAAGTGCCCACTATCTTTCAACTCAACGAAAGTCACGTTTCTCAGGTGTTTTTCAAATTCTCTCACATACTTTTCCGGAACAAAATAATCATTCTCTCCTCGTATTATTAATGCAGGACATGCAATGTTAGAGAGGTATGGTCTTTGATCGTAATCAACTAATTCAGCGAATAGCCTTTGAATATGCATCGGATTAATAGTTTGTAGGGATTGATGAAATCCTCGGACAATTGCATCATTATCTTCTACTCCCATTGCTCTCAATAACGTACCCGCCCAAGTTTTCCCTTTATCATGCAAACTAAGTAAATCATATACTTCAAGTCGTTCTTTACGATCTGCCGGTTCTAAATAGGGAAATGCATTTACAACAATTAATCTAGAAACAAAACCTGGATATTGAATAGCAAAATCAATCCCTACTCTAGCCCCTTTTGAAAGACCACAAATGACTACTTTTTGTAGCTTTAAATAATTGCATAACTCATACAAAACATTTGAGTATTCTTTAAAACTAATTTCCAGTCCTTCAGATTTCCCATGTCCAGGTAAATCAAGTGAAATCACTGTCCAATTTCCCTTGAAATATTGTCTTTGATATAACCAATTGTTTGAGTTTCCTCCAAGACCGTGTAAAAACAATATGACAGGACCCGATCCTTCTATATTGTAATAAACCTTTTGATTTTTATATATAAAATACATATAAATCCCCTTCAGTTATAGCACTACATTTTCTTATTCTTTAATGGATATATCCAAAACGGCTCTCTTTCTAACCACTCAACTGTTTCTGGAACACCGTCTTCATACTCTCTTTCCAGCTCATCCACTTTAGTTGCAAATTGTGATGCATGTGTTCGTAATGCCTCTAATTTTTTCGGAACATATTCCGTCACTTCATTTTTAAAATCCGGAGGGCCTATTTCGTCTTCATGATTTTTCGAAAAAGCTACAGCATAAAAGACCGGTCGTTTACTTTCCGAAATATTAGCTAATGCCTCTACTACCGCTGCCCCTGTTGCATCGTGATCTGGATGAACTGCATACCCAGGATAGAAAGAAATAACTACAGAAGGATTCAATTCTTCAATACAGTTTTGAATCAGACTTCTTAATTTTTCAGGCTCTTCAAATTCAAGAGTTTTATCACGATATCCCATCATACGTAAATCTTCAATCCCTAAAATATTTGTAGCTCGCTTTAACTCTTTCTCTCTAATAGCATATAAAGACTCCCGTGTTGCAAAAGGTGGATTCCCCATTGCTCTCCCCATTTCACCAAGTGTTAAGCAAACATAAGTAAGAGGGACTTTCTGCTCAGTATAGGCCAAAATTGTGCCAGCCACGCAATATGACTCATCATCTGGATGCGGGAAAACAACTAAAACGTGGCGCTCATTTTTCATCAATATATTAACTCCTTCATCATATATAAACTCTATAAAATAACGACCGCATACCAAGTAACTCCTACAAGAAGCACTAAAAGAAGAATGATATAGATAGCTGATAAGTTTTTCACATTCCTCTTTGTAGACTTACCGTAATTCTCCTCCACATTTCGTGCAACTAGTACGGTCCCAAACAGTGATACAACTACAATAATAACAACTAGTGAAATCGCAAAACTCATTGTCTTTTCACCTCTCTAAAACCAGTCTATTTAAACAAAGAAGATACATATAAAATGTCCTTCTTAAGGTACAATAAAATACTACCTTTCTTCTCTTATCATAATGGAAGTTTGCGAAAAACGGACCAACCACTTTTAGGTTTTTTTGCTCATCCACTTCAAAATAAAAAGCAACTGATCTCCTAGAATCAGTTGCTTTTTTACAAGGCTAATTATATTCATTTTCACTTAAAATTAATCCGATTTAAAAGTTTGGTCTTTTCATAATGAAACATCGATTGAGATAACTCAAAAATGGTTCCATTTACAAGATGAACTGTATTTTCAATAAGAAGTGCCGGATCACCTTCATTTATTTCTAAAAGCTGTGCATTTTCTTTATTTACTTTTTCACAACTAATAACTTTATCGGCAAAGCCAATATTTAATCGTAAATCTTCAATGAAATAACTGTATACAGAGCTTAATGCTATTTCTTCATTCAAATAAGGAATGATATCCTTTTTGAAATAACTTACTTCAATAGAGAATGGTTTCCCATCTACAATTCTTAAGCGCTTCAAAAAATATAACCTAGTTCCAACTTCACATTGCATCCGCTTTGCTATCTCTTCGTCCGCATCTATTACTTCAAGCTCTAACACTTTCGTTTCAATATTTTGTGAAACGAGGTTTTTCGTTAATCCACGCAAACTGCCTAGATTAATGTAATCTGTTACAGAAGTTTCACGTAAAAACATGCCACTACCTTGCACTTGAAAAATATAGCCTCTATTAACAAGCTGGCTAATCACTTTACGTATCGTATTACGACTTACTTCAAATCGGTTCATCAACGCTTCTTCTGTAGGTAGTTTTTTCGTTTCATTAAAAAGTCCTTCTCGAATGTCTTGCTCTAAAATATCTGCAATTTGTTTATACTTTGCACTCATACACTTTCTCCTAAAATACTCTTTTATCTTTTATAAATTTTCTCCTCTCGTTTCGATAATATGCTTATACCAATGAAACGAAAGTTTCTTCTTACGTTTTAAGTTATCATTATGATCGACAAAAATAAAGCCATATTGCTTTTTATATCCATTTAGCCAACTTAACAAGTCAATAACTGACCATGCATAATAGCCTTTTAAATTAATCCCTTCTTGAATCGCACGCTTCATTACTTTTAAATGCTCTTCAATGAATTTAATTCTCGGAACATCTACAATTTCTCCGTCAATGATTGGATCTTCATCACCTAATCCGTTTTCTGTCACATACATCTTTATGTCACCGTAACGTTCTTTCAACATATGCAATCCATCTAAGAAACCTTCCGGAGATATTTCCCATCCCCATTTTGTATATGTTTTATCTTCCATTTTAACTGTTCGATAAAACCCATCAAAAGAAGGGTTACCCGGAGCAAGTGTTGAGCTTTCTCGAGAATGCTCCTCGCTCTTTATATCCATATCGTATTTTTCTACTCGTATCGGTTGATAATAATTCAAGCCAATAAAATCATTTTTTTCGGCATTTTGTTTAATGATTTCTAATTCTTCAACCGTCCAATTAGGAGTCCATCCTTTTTCCTTTAATTCCTGCACAACATAAGACGGATACTCACCTTTTAAAACTGGATCATAGTACCAATACATTTCATATTCATTCGCATGATTTGCTGCTAGTATATTTTCTTTTTGATCATCCACACTATAAGCAGGTAAGAAAACATGCGTAATCCCAATCTCTCCATATTGTTTCAGCTGCTTGTACACTGCAACTGTTTTTGCATGCGCATAAAATACATAATGAGTCGCTTGAAAGTACTTTGGAACATCATTTTGTATTCCAGGTGGATGTGCACCTTTTAAGTACCCTAATCCACAAAACATCACTGTTTCATTAAAAGTAATCCAATGTTTAACTCTATCACCAAATGCCTTAAAGCAAATCTCTGCGTACTTTACAAAAGCTTCTGCTGTTCGTTTATTCGTCCATCCACCGTCTTTTTCTAAAGTTAATGGTAGATCCCAATGATATAAAGTTACAAACGGTACAATCCCGTATTTTAAACATTCATCAATTAAGTTGTTATAAAATGCTATTCCTTTTTCATTTACCTCTCCATCTCCAGTCGGCAAAATTCTCGCCCAAGAAATAGAAAAACGATACGATTCTAATCCCATCTCAGCCATTAAGCGAACATCTTCCTTATATCGATGATAATGATCAACAGCTACATCACCATTTGTCCCATTGTATGTTTTGCCAGGAATTTTTGAAAACTCATCCCAATTCGTAACACCTTTTCCATCTTCATTCCATGCACCTTCTACTTGATAAGAAGCTGAAGCAGCCCCGAATAAAAAATCATGTGGAAACTTCATAGTATATACCTCCGTTTCATTACAATAAATCAAAATTATTACTACATATAAAATTTATAGGTACAAATTTTATATGTGTAATTATATCGCAAGTTTCGATTTTTTTCTATCATGAACGTACGATATGTAAAACTATATTTAATGTTAATTTTTAGAAAATAAAAAAGAAGCGACGTAGTTCATCGCTTCTTACAATCACCATCTTTACTCTTTTATAAGTGACTTATTCGCTCTTATAACTTCTTGATAAAGTAATGGTGACCATTTTTCATTTATATAATCTTGAATTATCCAGCCCACTCTCGTAGGATTCTTTTGCTTCATATAGTTTGCAATTTCAGGATTTATGTAGGACGCATAATAATATGGACTATTCCACGCTGTACCGCCAGAAGACAAGCTTGTAAAATTAATATACAGATGATTGAAATCTTCACTATTGTTAATCGTTTCATTTATCGTATCTTTAATAGATTTTACTTTCTCATCATAACTCACTTTATATTTATCTTGTACCGTTACATTTACATTTTGATTTACATTTGTAGTAAACGTCTCATTGTCTGGCCAATAAAAATTATTATATCCTCCAGATTCATTACTACCACTATATCTTTTTAGTACTACAATTTTCCCTCGAGCATCTCCTAGTTTTATATTCCCTTCTGTTTTTAAAAAGACAGGATCAAGAAAATATTTTTTTTCAAACGTGCTACTAAATGAATTTTCTGCCCCTTTCATATTCTCATACTCTTTTTTTAAAGACATAATAATCGTTTCACTTGGATTATCTTTTAAAAATTGTTTCGCTTCGCTTATAAATTCGTGCAATGTTACATAAAGATATAGTGGCCCATGATGAAGAACTATCGTATTATCCTCTGTTAAACGCCCTCTAATATCAAAAATTCTAGCTCCGTGATCCATTTGGTAACGAAAATCATATTCTTGCGTCATTCCCCATACTTGCTTTATCGGATTCTGCAACTTGAACGTTCCACTATCATGTGTTCCTGGAATTGAAATTCGTGCTAACGGTACGTTATCGGGTATAGGTTGCATCCATTTCGACCAGTTTTCAAGCCCATTACCAGAGCTAGCAGCAACTGCTTGCTTATCATTCAAAGCAAATACAAATGTGCTAAGTATAGTACTACATATGAATAATTTCAAAATAAACTTCTTATTACTCATTTTTATTCCTCTCTTTTTCTGTTTTCACATCAAACTTATTGAATATAATAT